>CAIMXN010000146.1 GCA_903845455.1 uncultured beta proteobacterium
GCAGCTGCAAAACGCCATTACAAGCGTATTCGCAGCCAGATGTTGCCTAAAAAGCTTTACTAATCGCATTTAAAAGCTCTCTTCACCGAGAAGCTTTGAAACCCGCTGACGGTGAAACGCAGCGGGTTTTTGCTTTTTCAGTGTCCGAGTAATAATCGTTAGAAAATCAACGTAAGAATCAATCAAAAGTATTGAGTACAACAGGAACCACGATATGAGTCTCAAAGACCAAATTACCGAAGATATGAAAAACGCCATGCGTGCAAAAGAAGTTGCACGTTTGGGCGCCATCCGTCTTTTATTGGCGGCCATTAAGCAACGTGAAGTTGACGAGCGCATCGTCGTGGATGATGCTGGTGTCATCGCGATTGTGGAAAAAATGATTAAGCAGCGCAAGGATTCAATCTCTCAGTTTGAAAAAGCGGGACGCGATGACTTGGTTGCAATTGAAGTTGGCGAAATGGCTATCTTGCAGGCTTATTTACCTGCGCAACTGTCTGATGCAGAAGTTGAGGCTGCAGTGAGCACAGCAGTAAGTGCTACTGGTGCTACCGGACCTCAAGATATGGGTAAAGTGATTGGTGCCCTTAAAGCACAATTGGCTGGTAAGGCGGATATGGGTAAAGTGTCTGCCTTGGTGAAAGCTGCTCTGGCGAAGTGAACTACTAAGCTCAGTACTAATGGCACTCATTCCGCAATCCTTTATTGCCGATCTTTTAAATCGGATTGACATCGTTGATGTGGTTGGGGAGCATGTAAAGTTAAAAAAAGCGGGCGCTAACTATCAGGGTTTGTGTCCGTTCCATTCTGAAAAATCTCCTTCATTTTCTGTTTCACCAACAAAGCAGTTTTATCACTGCTTTGGTTGCGGAGCGCATGGCTCGGCCATTAGTTTTGCCATGGAGTATTCCGGGCTTGGTTATGTTGATGCAATTGAAGATTTAGCCCGTTCGGCTGGATTAACCGTCCCACGCGAAGAGCGCACAGCTCAGGATGTTGTGAGACAGCAGCAAGCGATGGCGCTTAGCGAGGTAATGAGTGCAGCATCTGATTGGTATCGCGCACAACTTAAACTGGCGCCTCGTGCGGTTGAGTATTTAAAGGGGCGCGGCCTTACTGGTGAAATTGCTAAGCGTTATTCCTTAGGTTATGCGCCAGATGGTTGGCAAGGCCTGGAAGCAGTATTTGGAACTTACTCCAATGATGAAGTTGCTAAAACATTATTAGAAGGTGGCTTGTTGATTCAGAGCGAACAAAGCGAAGGTAATCAAACCGCAAGACGTTACGATCGCTTTCGTGATCGCATTATGTTTCCAATCCGCAACCCTAAAGGTCAGGTGATTGGTTTTGGTGGGCGCATTTTGGATCAAGGCGAGCCGAAGTATTTAAATTCTCCTGAGACGCCGCTCTTCTCCAAGGGTAATACGCTCTATGGGTTATTTGAGGCAAGACAAGCGATTCGTGCGCAAGAATATGTTTTGGTGTGCGAAGGTTATATGGATGTCGTCGCCCTTGCGCAATTAGGCTTCCCGAATGCCGTAGCGACTTTGGGTACTGCGTGTACAGCTAACCATGTACGTATGCTCTTACGTCAAACTGACCGTGTCATCTTTTCCTTCGATGGAGACTTGGCAGGACAGCGTGCCGCGCAACGTGCGCTAGAAGCATGCTTACCTTTAATGTCTGACGATAAAGAAATTCGTTTCTTATTCCTCCCTACCGAGCATGATCCAGATAGTTATGTCCGCGCCTATGGTGCGCCCGCTTTTGAAAAAGTCATCAAAGAGGCGATGTCAATCTCGAGCTTCTTCTTCAAGATTGCTAGCGAAGGGCATGAGCTCACCACTCCAGAAGGAAGGGCGCAAACGCATCATGCAGCCAAGCCTTTGCTTCTCTCAATGCCACCAATCGCATTACGTACGCAAATATTGCGTGAGTTAGCGATTCGAACAAACTCAACCCCTGCGGAGTTGGAGGCTTTCTGTGGTTTAACAGTAGCGCCAGCTGTAGTTCAATCCGGATCGTATTCTCCAAACGCAACTCGTGTGCCCAGTTTTATAAATACTAATTCTGGTAATCGGACTCAAGGTGCTCCATGGCAGACCTCGAAGGGTTCTGCCAAAAGAGTTGCCGCACAAAATATTGCACCACCCCAAGCACCTACCGATTTGGTCGAACAAATTTTGCGTGTCTTAATTCAGTTTCCGCATTTAGGTAAAGCTTTGGATACACATAAGCGCTCACTCGTTCTGCAAGCATCTGAGCAACGTTCTGCAAAGGCATTGACATTGATGCAGGATTTATTAATACAATGCGATCAAGTGGAATTGGTTCCTGGTGAAGGTGAAAAACCCGACATAGTCGGAGCAGGCGCTTTTGCCATGTTCCAAGAGCAGCTGTCCCGCAGTGAACTAGCCCCTTTGTATGAGGTACTCAGAAAACGGGTGATGGGCTCTGATTTAGAACTTGAGGGTGCAAGCGCTGACCTAGAGGGCGCCTTCAAAAAGCTGGAGTTGACCCATCTCAAGCTGGAAATGACCCAGATTGCGCAAAAGATTGCCGCAAGCACAGCAACAGAGGAAGATCGAGCCAGATATCGTGAATTAGGCGAAAGACTGAAGTTCGTATAAGAAATGACGGATTTCATCCTAGAAATCTGAGTAATTGGCCCCATATTTTTACGATAAGTAGGGGTAAAAAAGTCATAATCGACTATAATCCTCTGTTCCCAAGAAAAAAACGATTTAATTCAGTCACTTGCGCTTTATTTTGATGAAATTTTGGGCAAGTGGACAAATTGGCTATGTTTAATCAGTCGATATCAATCAACAGTAACGTGAGTAAGTGCGAATAAATGCCTAATACCAAGAAAAAACCAGCTAAACCAGCTCCAAAAGCAAAAGCGCCAGCCAAACCTGCTGCGAAAGCTAAGAAGCCTGCTAAGCCAGTAAAAGCTCCCGCTAAACCAGTTGCTAAAGCTAAGGCGCCTGCTAAACCAGCTCCAAAAACAAAAGCACCAGCAAAACCAGTTGCTAAAGCTAAGGCGCCTGCTAAACCAGCTCCAAAAACAAAAGCACCAGCAAAACCGGTTGCTAAAGCGAAGACGCCAACGAAGCCAGTAAAAGCTCCCGCTAAACCGGTTGCTAAAGCTAAGACGCCTGCTAAACCAGTCAAGGCTACTGCAAAGCCTGCAGTAAAGTCAGCCGCTAAAGTCCCAGCTAAGTCAGCTAAACCAGTAGCAAAAGTTGAGCCTGCTAAAAAAGGAAAAGTTGTTGCTGGTAAAGCTGTACCTGCAAAAGCTGTGAAGGCTGAGCCAAAGGCAGATGTAAAAGCGGATGCTAAAGGAAAAAAAGTAAAAGTATCAGAACTTGAAGCAGGGGCAGAAGTTGTTGGTGAAGAGAAAAAAGTACGCGGTCGGAAGGCTAAGGCTGATGTTCCTGCAGATGGCGCTGAGCCAGTTTTAACGGATCGTCAAAAAGCACGTGAGCGTAAGGCAAAAGAAAAAGCGCTTCTAAAAGAATTCGCAGCACAGCAATTAGGCTCTGAAGCACAGCAAGAGTTGCGTCGTACACGTTTGAAGACCCTGATTAAGATGGGTAAGTCCAAGGGTTACTTAACTCACGGTGAGATGAATGACGTGATGTCTGACGAGTTATCTGATGCGGATGCATTGGAAACTTTGATTAGCCTCTTAAACGACATCAACATTACTGTTTACGAGCAAGCCCCTGATGCTGAAACTCTCTTATTAAATGAGAATGGTTCTGCAGCGACCACTGAAGAAGAAGCCGAAGAAGAAGCAGAAGCTGCTCTGTCAACAGTCGATTCAGAGTTTGGTCGCACAACTGATCCAGTTCGTATGTACATGCGTGAGATGGGTACAGTTGATCTGTTGACTCGCGAAGGCGAGATCGTGATCGCCAAGAAGATTGAGGCTGGTCTCAAAGACATGGTGATGGCCTTGGCTGCTTGCCCAGTCACCATTAGCGAAATTTTGATCAATGTCGATAAAATTATTAGTGGTGAAATTGAAATCGATCAATTTGTTGATGGATTAGTAGATCCAAATGCGGAAGATATTAAGTTGGGACCAGAAGAGCC
>CAIMXN010000147.1 GCA_903845455.1 uncultured beta proteobacterium
ACTTCGAAAGAATGTGGGTCTTATGGGTGCTGATGGTCTTAATACTTAGTGAGAACTCTTCGGCAATATCAGTAAGGCTGATTCCTTTGACAATTCTGACAAGAACCTCATGCTCCCGATTGGAAAGCTTGCTGTGTGCATGCGTGTGTGCGGCCCCAGGAGAGGCATCTGCGGCAAGCAATTCAGCAACTTTGGGGCTAATAAACATCCCACCAGCAGCTACCCGACGAATTGCTGGCAGGAAATTATCACTATCCTCCTCTTTCGATAGGTAACCAGAGGCGCCAGCCCGAATAGCCCGCACTGCGTATTGCTCTTCTGGATGCATACTGAATATCAAGATTGGCAATTTAGGACGTTCTGCCTTGATGAGTTTGATCAACTCAATCCCACTTCGACCGGGCATCGATAAATCCAGAATCGCCATCGCCCAATCACGCTCACGCACCATCTCTAAAGCTTGATTGCCATTAGCAGCCTCACCAGCTACCACTAGGTCTTCTGTATCGGCCAATATCTTACGCAGGCCATCCCGAATGATGGCGTGGTCATCAGCAACTAGTACTTCGTACTTCATGCGTTGGCCTCGGTGAAAATAGGTGAATCAAGAGCAAATTCCACTCGAATAGTAACGCCCTTTACCTTGCTATTACTAATACTAAATTTTGCGCCAAGTGCATTAGCACGCTCACGCATACTGACCAAGCCAAATCCCCCAGATTGCAATTCAGAAGGGAAACCTTTGCCATCATCTGTAATAGAAAGTACTAAATACCCGTCATCCTTCTCCAGAATCACTTTGACCTGACTAGCTTGTGCATGACGTGCAATGTTCGTCAAAGACTCTTGAACAATTCTGAAAAGTGCGGTTGCTAGGCCTGTATTACTGACACATACCTCCGCCTTTAGTTCTAAATTGACTGGGATGTGGGTGCGTTTAGTAAATTCGCTGACAAGCCATTTAACTGCTTCTTCAAACCCCAAGTCATCCAAAATGATGGGGCGTAACTCAGTAGAAATACGGCGTACTGATGTAATGGCAGCATCTAATTGCTGCTTCATTTCAGTGATGCGATCTGCTGGAGGAATCTGTCCATCTTTGATGCGATTGCTGAGCCAGGACAACTCCAGTTTCAGACCTGTTAATTGCTGACCCAAATCATCATGTAATTCTCTAGCAATTCTGGTTCTTTCTTGTTCGCGAATATTTTCTAAAGCCTCTGAAAGGCCACGCAGCTGAAGATTCATTTCCCGTAATTCAGTCTCAGCCTGTCGCCTTTCGGTCACATCCCGTAGCACGGCGGTTAACTGTTTTTCACCATTAATCATAGTCTGAGAAATCGTAGACTCAATCGGAAACTCAGTACCATCAGAGCGCAGTCCAACAATGCCCAGCTGAGGTCCCATCGTGCGAGAACCACTCTCTGATTTTTTAAATTTCTGAACATGCGACTGATGGGCACCACGAAAACGTTCAGGCAATAGACGCAGCAAAGATCCTCCAATCACTTCTTCTGCCTTAAGACCAAACATGCGCTCAGCAGAGGGATTAAACAAAATAATATTTTGTTTTTCATCAACTGCAATGATGGCATCCATTACGGATTCAATCGTATGCTGATAACGGTTATGTGCCGCACCTAATTGATCCGCTAATTTCTGTTGGCGCACTGCTTCACGAATTAATAAGCCAGCGGCAGCGATAATAAAAAGACTGACTAATATAGCGCTCATCACAATCGGAATAGCTGTCTCACGGGAAGAGGCTAACGCCTCTTCCTCATCATTCGTTACGGAAATAAAGAGCGGAAACTTTGGCACGGCGCCCAAAGCAAATACCTCATCCTCTCCACTGCTCTTTTTATGGCTGGAGAATTGAATCTTGCCAGATTCAATAATAGGTAACTCTTCTCCAAGTTCAGGAGCCCGCTCACCCATAAGGTTTTCTCGATGGGGAAAGCTTGCTAGCAAAACGCCATCATCGCGATAAAGCGAGACTGGTCGAGGGTAATCCAACTTCAACAATTGATAAATATCTTCGAAATGGGCAATATCAATTGCACCAACTACTATTCCCTTAAATCCACTATCCTGATCTTGAATTTTTCTCGCAAGATACAAAGTCCATGCTTTTTTCTGAGCATCACGAAATGGCTTGCCAATAAAAAGGCCGCCATCTTTTTTATTAATAAAAGCCTTAAAGTAATCCTGATTGATTACTGAGATCTTTTTAGTGGGCAGCTCAATAGAAGAATTCACTAGCCGGCCATTGGGATCAATCAGAAACAGTGCGTCTAGCTGACGCATACCTAAGACACGCGTGCCCAACAATAAGTGAACCTCAAGACTATCCAAGGGAAACTGAACACCAAACGCAGAGTTCAATCGATCCTGTACACCCCTCAAGACAAGATCAGCACTCTCAAAACTACGCTCAGTCTGCTCTACGAAGATCTTGGTAACCCCAATTGTCTCCATGCGGGTATGAGACAACTCTCGCTTACGCAAGTCCCATAACAATAGGCTTGTAGATACGGCCACGATAACAATGGTGATAGTGGCAAAAAAGCCGATAGGATAGGCTGGACGCCCATGGAAATTCATGGTTTTATCTTAACCGATTGAAGGGGTTTGATCCATATCAACAAATAGACTGATATCTCTAGCAGCCTATTTGCAAGCCTAATCACCCTTCTTATACTGAAGGAGGTCTGAGCTTGAACCCATTTGTATGGAAGGAAAGATAAGATGAAAACATTAAAGTGCCCCCGTTTAAATGAGAATGTTCGTATCGATATCACGCAAGAGAATTGCATTGCATTTCATGAATGTCTGGATGATGATGCTTGCCCGCTAGCAGGATGTTTTTCTAAAGAAGTAGCAGGGACTAGAAATCATGAAACCTACAGCCCTTCCAAGCCAGATTGTAAATTTGGTGATATCGCTTAGTTTTTAGACTGGTTACCTTCTTGCCCCAATCCCTCTTTGGAGGATATTAGGTAATGCACTAAGTTCTCGCTGCAACTCATCGACCTTCTTCTGGATAAATTGTTCTACTAGATGCAGATTCTTTTCTTGCAGTTTTAATAAGGTCTTAATTTCAGACTCTGTAAAGGGGGCTTGCTTCAGGCGCTCCTCTACGACAAAACTGGGTACAGAGAAAAATCTCCGACTCCCTTCTACCTGAACTAACTTCCTGTATGAGAGCGCTAGATTCTGTAACTCACTCTTTTTGATGGCACCTGATACACATCCTAGATAGTCATTGCCAAACTGCCGAATTAACTGTGCATCTGATTCCAACTGAATTGGTATAACAACCAGTAGTGCAGACTTATCGAACTTGCGGATCCAGCAGTACTTTAATAGCTCAATCAGGTTAAAACTCTTAATCGGCTTTCTGGAGCAGAAGGAGTTATCGCAAAAGTAACTTGGAATAGCCTGTACTGGCAAATCATAGAGAGAAAGCAAAGCGTCTTCAAGGCTGCGCTTGCGATCATCTAAAGTCGGTTCAAAAAAGAGGTACATTCAAGCTCCTGCTGGTCTTGAAAAATGTACTCCCTATATTCTGCTAGATATTGATATAGCTCAAACTTATAGCGGAAAATTCACTCTAGCGCTATTTAGAGCTTACCAAAGCATCTTCAATAATGACCTCATAAGCATAACCATGCCCGAAGTCTTTATCGGTACGCACAATGCCCTTGACTATCACCACCGAGCCGACTTTGGCCTGATCCTTAGTGGTAATCACCAAATCATTATTCCTGGCAGCTGCGGTACCAGATCCATCGCGTAAATGAAGCCAGTTTTTATTCATAATCTCAGGACTAAATTTAACCACTTTAGCCCGCACTACCACTGGCTTATCTTTCAGGCTTTTTGATTGATCAATAATCTCAGCAACCGTATAGGTATTTTGACCCACAGCCTTAGTCACATTGACATCCCCTATTTCGGCAGCGCTAGCAACCGCACCATGCGGTGAGCTACCGTGGGGGTTGACCATGGGGGCATCGGCTGCATAGGCTAAAGAAGTGAGGCTAAGTACGCTAGCAAGTAGAAGTGTTTTCATCGTATTAATCCTTAAAAGTATATTGCAAGCGAAATTGTCATCTTAACCATACTTACAAGGTACCACCTTGCTATTCCGACTTAATACCCGCTTTCTTAATCAACGTGACCCACTGATCGATTTCTGACTTTAAAAAGGCGTTATATGCATTAGACCCCAACGGCGGAATCACGAATCCAACTGATTCCAAACGCTGTTTGACTTCTGGGGTTTGCATAGCCTGAATCATGGCAGCCTCAAGCTTATCCAAAATAACTTTAGGTGTACCCTTCGGAGCACTGATGCCAGCCCAAGATAAAGCTTGGAATCCTGGATAACCACTTTCAGATACTGTGGGTACATTTGGGTACAGGGGGTTCCGTTGCACACTACTCACTGCAATAGGGCGTAATTTACCAGCCTGAACATAAGGCAGTGCTGCGTCTTGATTAATAAATTCCATCGGAATTTCATTGGCGAGGATTGCATTCATCAATGGTCCACCACCACGATAAGGGATACCAACAATTGGTAGTGGCCCACAATTATTTTTCTTTTTAGGATCACCGCAATTATTAGTAGCTTGTCTCATCAACTCCATTGCCATGTGACCCGATGATGCATAGGTATAACCGTAATCTAATTTCCCTGGATTTGCTCTAGCGTAATCAACAATATCTTTTAAGGTTTTAAATGGTCGGTCTGGATTTACTACCAATACATTTGGACCCAAATCAATTAAAGAAATATGCGCAAAATCTTTCAGGGAGTCATACTTTATATTCGAATCCAAACCATGAGCCACCGCATTCTGACCAACCCCAGTCATCACCAAGGTATATCCGTCAGGAGCAGCGTTGGCACCACGTTCTGCACCAATTACGCCACCTCCCCCGCTAATATTTTCAATAATGAAGGCTTGCTTAAAGATCTTGCTTAGCTGATCAGCAGCAATACGGGCCATGATATCGGTGGTGCCACCAGCAGGGAATGGAGCAATGATCTTCACTGATTTATTGGGATAGTCTGCTTGAGCAAAAGCCATAGAAGCAGAAGCAATCAATAAAAAAGTACTTAAAAGTAATCTAAAAAAGCCCATAATCATGGTCATCAAATCATCCTTTTAGTGATGTCAAATATCAGACTAGAATTTGCAGGGTAAATAGGTATAACTAACAAAACAAGTACTGATATACCCTCGCCTTTGCCTCAAGTACTATTGAACCATTTATAAAAGACATAAAAATGCCAAAAAAGACTAAAGACTCACTGCGCAGTGCACGCTGGTTTGAACCGGATGATCTGCGCTCGTTTGGACACCGCTCACGAGCAATGCAAATGGGATATGGTCCAGAGGATTGGTCAGGAAAGCCGATTATCGCAATCATTAATACCTGGTCTGATATTAACCCCTGCCACACCCACTTTAAGCAACGGGTAGAGGATGTCAAACGCGGTGTTTTACAAGCAGGTGGATTTCCAATCGAGCTCCCCGCAATTTCATTGGCCGAGCAGTATGTCAAACCCACTACCATGCTATATCGCAATATGCTGGCGATGGAAACTGAGGAGCTTATTCGCTCTCATCCCGTTGATGGCGCGGTACTGATGGGTGGCTGTGATAAGACCACGCCAGGTTTAGTGATGGGCGCCCTCTCTGCTGGACTACCATTTGTTTACTTGCCTGCTGGACCCATGTTGCGAGGTAATTGGAAAGGACAAATACTGGGCTCTGGCTCTGATGCCTGGAAATACTGGGATGAGCGCAGAGCAGGAAAAATAACCGAATCCCAATGGCTTGAGGTGGAAGGTGGTATTGCCCGAAGTCATGGTACATGCATGACCATGGGGACTGCAGCAACCATGATGGGAATTGCTGAGGCATTGGGCCTGACATTACCAGGTGCCTCAAGCATTCCAGCAGCAGATTCAAGCCATCCACGCATGGCAGCCGCATGCGGACGACGCATCGTTGAAATGGTATGGGAAGATCTCACTCCGGCAAAGATCCTGACTAAAGTAAACTTTATCAATAGCATTGCCGTAGCAATGGCAATGGGCTGCAGCACCAATGCGATCATCCACTTGGTAGCAATGTCACGTCGAGCTGGCAAAGAGTGCACGATTACGCTTGACGACTTTGATAGCGCAAGCAGAAAAGTCCCTGTCATTGCCAATATTAGACCTAGTGGTGATAAATATCTTATGGAAGATTTTTATTACGCCGGTGGAATGCCTGCACTAATGAAGCAGATGCAATCGCATTTAGATCTTAATGCGATGACGGTATCTGGAACAACATTAGGTCAAAATATTGAGCACGCGCAAGTACACAATGAAGATGTTATCCGACCATTAAATAAAGCGATTTATCAAGAAGGTGCACTCGCAGTTCTCAGAGGCAATCTTGCACCCGGCGGCGCCGTGATTAAGCCAAGTGCTTGTGCTGCAAAATTTTTAAAACATACTGGCCCTGCTTTAGTGTTTGATAGTTATCCTGAAATGAAAAAAGCCCTTGAGGATGAAAATCTTGATGTCACCGAAAATCACATCCTTGTTCTCAGAAATGCAGGCCCCAAAGGCGGTCCAGGCATGCCAGAGTGGGGAATGTTGCCGATCCCTGTCAAGCTAGTAAAACAAGGTGTACGCGATATGCTCAGACTTTCCGATGCGCGCATGAGTGGTACAAGCTATGGAGCCTGTATTTTGCATGCCTCTCCTGAGGCTTACATTGGAGGCCCACTCGCACTTGTGAAAACTGGCGATCTTATTAGCGTAGATGTTGATGCAAGAAAAATTCATCTAGAAATTTCTGATGCTGAATTTGCATCTAGAAAATCAGCCTGGATAGCACCGCCACCAAAATATGAGCGTGGCTATGGCTGGATGTTTAGTAAACATATCCTTCAGGCGGAAGATGGTTGCGACTTTGATTTTCTGGAAACCGCATTTGGGGCACCCGTTCCAGAGCCTGATATTTTTTAATTCTCAAAAATAAAAAACCCCGCACATCATGCGGGGTTTTTTATGACAACTCGATGCTTCGGATACGTTAAAACTGTACTGTCTCGCCCTCGGTCATAGGAATAATTTTAATTGAGCTACCCTTCATAGCTTCTTGGAACTCAGCTAAGGTTCCCTTTGCTATTGGGTTGGAGTTGTAATGCATTGGAGTCACCATCTTTGGCTTAACCCAAGTGCGTATAGCATAAGCAGCATCATCTGGCGCCATCGTGAAATTACCTCCGATAGGAATCAATACCAAATCAGGTTTGTAATGTTCACTAATGAATTTCATATCACCAAAGAGGCCGGTATCCCCCATATGCCAAATCTTGAAACCATTTTCCAACTGAATGATGTAGCCCATCGCCTCGCCAGCCGGATGGGATTCTAGCTTATCAGTAGCTGGATTTTTCCAAACCAATAATGAAGAGTGCTCTGCTTTTACTGCAGTGACCTTAATACCAGGTAATGGCGTCACATTGCCAGTCTTGTTAAAGCGATGGGTAAGATCCGCTGGTAAAACCCCTAAAGTAACCAAGGGAGTCACCATGTCTGCAGGGCCATACAACTTAGTATTGTTCAGTTTTGCAATTGCCGGAGCATCCCCTAGATGGTCTACGTGCGCATGAGAGACCAAGAGTAGATCAATAGGGCCCAGTGCCGCTAGGTCATTTTTATATATTGGTGGAGCCTTTGGTCCACCTGTAATCCATGGATCAATCAAAATTATCTTGCCGTTGGGGCTCTTAATTCTGAAGGCAGACTGACCCAACCAGAGAATCTCAGTTTTACCTTGAGCGCCACTGGCCACTGGAGCCTGAGCTTGCACGCTAGAAGTAAAAGCCATTAATAAGACTGCACTCAGCACAGTGCCTACAGAACCTTTAAATAAATGAATATGCATAAATAAGCCTCCTGATGTATTTTTATAAATCTTTTAAAACTATATCCTAGAACAGACTGACTAACTTTTTACCGCACTGCACCAATTTAAGCTTGAATGCTTTGGATTTGGTGAAGCTTGAGTTGGTAAGAAATGAAGCATTTATAGATATTACATACATAGTTAATTCACTGAAATGTAAGACTGTGGCTTATCTAGGCTGTAGTACTTAATGTCTTTTGCGTTCATATCGATTTTCTTCAGATCAAAGGCTTGCACATTAGTAGTCTCGAACATTTTGACGTAATACATCATATTTTTATTGTCGGCCACTACAGTCCACTCAGTAATCTCGACTCCACCAGCACCGCCACCATAGGCATTACTTGCTGGCAAGCTAATTGCGCCCGGAGGAATATCAAAGCTTCCCAAAATATGCCAAGCAGTATTAGTCTGCTGCGCAGTGCTGTAGCTAGTGGGGGCTGATTTAGTTAAGAACAAGGCACGAATAAAGCGACTTGGGCTCAAGTAATCACCTGGCAGACCATGTAAACCACTACCAGAGCTAGGGGGTACAAAGCTTGCACCATTGATCACCATGGGTGCTTTTTCAACATTCGTGAGGTTTGCGTAATTACCAATGTTATTTAATTGATCTCTAAACGCAGGATCATTAGTCATCACCCCAGTAGGATTATCAGTAATCACCAATTCACCCTTCAGGTACTCAATCACAATACTTTTACCTTTTGCATCGTGCAAAGTCATACGCACTGGCGCAGAGCTATTGTGATATGCAGGAATGATGGAACGATTAACATAAATCTTTTTAAAGCCCTCTTTTACTTCATCAACAGTTGCAAAATTCGTGAGGGCATACATCAGCATCTGAATCGAAGCAATACTCTTGGCAGAGTCTGCAGGGCTTACCACTTGATAAACAGCCGTATTGGGGGCATTGAGCAAGCCACCAAGCAAACCTTTTTCATTCATACCATCAACCAACACAGGCATGCCCAAGCCATTCATACCAGCGACAGCATATTTGGTTGTCCAATTCAAACCTGACCCAGGCTTGTTATCCACCCCAACTCCTGGGACAGGTAAATTTCTCGGGATGACGGTCAGTTGAGATTTGAGTGCTAGCCCAAATTCCATAGTGCGTCCATATACGAAGCCCCCATCACTACCTTTCAATAAAAAGCTGGTGCAAGCATTGCTCGCAAAAGGCGTCAGGGTTAAAGAGGTAGCAAGAGATGCGGCCAAAATTTGTTTAATCAAAGTCTTAGTCACTATTACCCCTAATTAATTGAATTAAGCTTATATATTACAACTAGAAACACCTAATGAAAAAGCCCCGTATTTACACGAGGCTCAGTCAATGAATCGAGATTTCTCAATCAAATCATCAGGGAACCAAGACGATGGCGCCCATGACTTTTCTACTCTCGGCAGCTTTATGAGCATCTGCAGCCTGTTCCAAAGAAAATTTAGCGCCAATCTGTACCTTCACTGCGCCACTAGTAATAGCGTCGAATACGGCACGAGCATTTTCTTGAAGTAACTCTGGCGTTGCATTATGAGGAAATACTGAAGGTCTTGTTAAGAACAAGCAACCCTTCTTATTTAAGATTTCTGGCTGAATCTCAGGGGCAGGCCCCGATGCCGCACCAAATAAGGCCAAAGTTCCAAAAGGGGCAACACAATCTAAAGAACCCAAAAAAGTATCTTTCGCTACTGAATCGTAGACCACGTTAGCCTTGCGCCCGCCTGTAGCCTCTAGCACCGCCACTACCCAATTAGGCTTGGAGTAATCAACTACTGCATCACATCCGGCGGCTTTTGCAGCAGCAACCTTGGCATGAGAACCAACAGTGCCCACCACAAATGCGCCCAAGGCCTTGGCCCAGCCTGCAACAATCTGTCCTACACCGCCAGCAGCAGCATGTATCAGAACCACATCGCCAGCCTTGACCTTATATGTTTTTTGAACCAGGTACTGAGCAGTCATTGCTTTAAAGAACACAGCCGCAGCAACCTCATCAGAAACACTGCTAGGAACAGAAACCAATTTATCGACAGGCACATTGCGATGGCTAGCGTAGGCGCCTAGACCAGCGTTCATATACATTACGCGGTCGCCAGCCTTAAATCGCGCTACACCCTCACCAAGCACTTCGACCACTCCCACAGCCTCATGTCCAAGCCCGGTAGGTAACTCCAATGGATAGACACCAGAGCGCTGGTAAACATCAATAAAGTTAAAGCCAATAGCCGTTTGGCGAATCTGTACCTCACCCTTACCTGGTGCCGGCAGTTCTTTATCGATTAATTTGATTACGTCGGCGCTTCCCAATTCATTGAGACTTACTATTCGAGCAGTTGTCACGTGTCACCTTATATATTTTTAATGAAAAAATATCATACCTTAAGAACAATGAATACGTGATGCACTACCCTCATGGGGCACTTTAAGCCCTATGGACGCTTTTTGACCGCTGCTTTCACGGACTGATTGGCTTGTGTACTACCGAGATTAGATACATTTTCAACGCTCTTCTCAAAGCTATTAAATGAATCTGCCATAGCAGCCCGAACTAACTCAAAGTTTTGCAAGGCAGTATTAAATGAGGTTTTAAATATCGACACATAAGCCTCAGATCCTGGGGGTGCATTGTTTGTGGCTTCATTAACAAAATGAATGAGGTCCACTTTTGACTCTTCAATCATGGTTTGGGCAATTTGATTTAGCTCCTTATTGCCACTACTGAGAACATCCATTAACTTTGCCTGATATTGCGAAACTTCCTTTGCCGCATCTTGTAAAACTTCAGCATGTACATAATCAAATGCACCCTTGGGGTCTTGGGTTTTTAATAGCTCTGCAACTTTTTTCTGGAAAATACCAGCTAACTCTTGAGCGGCTTGCTGATTAATTTTGGCAATTGCTTGCGCATTGGCAGCTGCAACCTGTCCCACGGCTTTTGATGTCTCCATTGTCTTTTGCTGGCTTGCTAGTGCATTTAGATCAAACGGGTTCTTGCTCATAAAGAAAGCTCCTTTTATTTCAGTGGTTCAGCTGGACTTCAATCAAATCTACTCTTGAATCACTCTCTTTCTTATAGAGATATACCACTAGGACAAATCAATTTAACTTGTGCGGCTTTCCGAAGCGTCCTTCATTAGGATATACAGGCGTAGTTGATACCGGTCCCATGCCAATAATTTGGATTTCAGTATCGCCCTTAATGGCTCCATCAAAGTGCACCGCTCCTGCTGGGTGGAACATCATGCTCCCAGCTGGCAGGCCAACAGTCGTAGCAGGATCCCAACTAGCATCAGTGCCTGCATACCAAGTGCCTTTGATCACTGTTACATACCGATCTTGAGTATGAAAATGCGGCGTACTCATTATCCCTGCTGGGAATATATTTCTGACAACATACATCCCAGGCTTGTTCGGATCGCCATATAAAACAGCGGATTTCACACCCGCTGGAGCATCACCCCAAACCAGTTGATCTGGCTTGACGATGACAAAATCTTTTGCGCTCCCTTGCGCCTGTGCTGAGAGTGCTGCGACACTCAGCGCACACGCAGCAAAAGTAAGCCTACAAAAAACCAATAGCTTCATAACAGTCTCCAAATTTCATTATTTTTAGTTGTGCTTGCTCTTGTGAATCTAACACGGCATATTCTCAATCCTCCTAAGGGATTACCCCGTACCCACTCCTCTAGGTATTTTTTTAGGCTAAGCTTCTACACACAAAAGAATAATTAAAACGGAGGCAATATGAGCAAACCCATTGGTAGACTTTTCCTCGTCCTGCTGATTGCTGTTTGTAGTAGCACTTTTGCGCAAGCACAAACGACTACCGGAGCACCCCAATATAAAGTAGATCCCTATTGGCCAAAGTCTTTACCAAATAATTGGATTTTGGGGCAGGTTTCCGGTGTTACAACAGATACCAATGATCATATTTGGGTCATTCATCGCCCACTGACAGTTACCGATGATGAAAAGGGAGCAACCTTAAATCCAAAACGCTCTAAATGCTGTGTGCCAGCACCGCCCGTTCTGGAGTTTGATAAACAAGGTAATTTATTGCACGCTTGGGGTGGACCGAGCGTTGGTTATGACTGGCCAAAAAATGAACATGGCATCTACATTGATCCAACCGGAAACGTTTGGCTTGGCGGCAATGATGTCACTGATCATATGATTTTAAAGTTCACACCCCAAGGAAAGTTCCTCTTACAAATTGGCAGCACAGGAAAAAGTCTTGGTAGTAATGACAGCACCCAATTGGGTCGACCCGCTCATATGAATGTCGATCCTGTTGCCCATGAAGTCTATATCGCAGATGGCTATCTTAATAAACGTGTCATTGTTTATGACTCAAATACTGGAGCATATAAGCGTCATTGGGGGGCTTACGGCAATGCTCCAAGTGATGAAAAGGTCGCGCACTTCAATCCTAAATCACCTCAGTTTGGCAACCCCGTGCATTGCGTGCGCCTCATGAAAGACAATACACTCTTTGTCTGTGATCGCTCCAATAATCGTATTCAGGTTTTTGAGAAGAGTGGGAAGTTCATCCGCGAAATGGCTTATGAAACTGAAACTAAAGGATCTGGCTCGGTATGGGATCTCATTCCGTCAGATGCCAGTCAAAAATATATTCTGATTGCCGATGGTACTAATAATGAAGTGACTGTACTTGTGCGGGAAACTGGGCAGAAAGTTGGCTCATTTGGAAGAAGTGGTCGAAATGCTGGTGAGTTTCATTGGGTACATAATATTGCAGTCGACTCTGAAGGCAGTGTTTACACCACCGAGGTTGACACCGGCAAGCGCGCCCAAAGATTTACTAAAACACCATAAAACGGATACTTCATTGAAATATATTTCTACTGCCGTCTTCACGCTATTCATCAGCACATCATCCATGGCACAACTCACTGTGATGATCTCTGGAGGCTTTAGTGGACCCTATCAACAAATGCTTCCTGAGTTTCAGAAGGCTACTGGTATTACTGTGACTACGCTATCAGGCGCATCGCAAGGCTCTGGTCCTAAAACCATAAAAGCCCAGCTTGATAAAGGGGTAAATGCGGATGTGGTGAT
>CAIMXN010000148.1 GCA_903845455.1 uncultured beta proteobacterium
ACCAGCCTTAATCATCAGTCCTACCTAAGTAAACACATGAACGTCGACCAATCAGAAATTGATAAATTTAGTGCCCTAGCCCATCGCTGGTGGGATCCTAATAGCGAATTTAAGCCACTACATGCCATTAATCCTTTGCGCCTATCCTGGATTAAATCCTTCGTAGATCTCAAGGGCAAGAAGGTATTAGATGTGGGTTGTGGTGGTGGCATTCTCGCGGAATCTATTGCCCAATCAGGTGCAGATACTTGTGGCATTGACCTTTCAGAAAAAGCCTTAAAGGTTGCCGAGCTACACGCCCTCGAGGTTGGTGCCACGCTCACCTATCGATCTATCGCTGTAGAAGCTTTAGCCGAAGAGCAAGCAGAACAATATGACATCGTCACCTGCATGGAAATGCTGGAGCATGTTCCAGACCCAGCATCCGTAGTGCGTGCCTGCGCCAAGCTCTGCAAGCCTGGTGGCACCCTCTTTTTTAGCACTTTAAATCGCAGCCCTAAATCCTACTTATTCGCCATTATTGGCGCTGAATACCTACTAAGACTGCTTCCTAAAGGTACTCACGAATACGCAAAATTCATCAAGCCATCCGAACTAGTAGGATTTACTCGCCAAGTAGGTCTTGAAATGATCGGCATGAAGGGTTTGAGCTACAACCCCTTAAGCCAGATTTATAGTCTCGGTGATGATGTAGATGTGAACTATATGATTGCTGTTCGTAAATGAGTCAGCAAGATCAAAGCCCTTATCAAGGAGTATTTTTTGATTTAGATGGCACATTAGCAGATACTGCCCCAGATTTGGTAGCAGCCACAAACCGACTCCTCAGCGCCCGCAATCTTCCGTTAATGCCTTACGAGCAACTTCGCTCCCACGCTTCTGCAGGAGCCCGAGGATTGATTGGTGGGGCCTTTGGTATTGATACCAAGCATCCTGACTTCATCCTCTTACGTGATGAGTTCTTTCTCAACTATGAAAATGCCCTCTTAGTTGAAAGCAAGCTATTTGAAGGTATTCAAGAGTTACTCAATCAACTGGATGATGCCAAACTCCCTTGGGGAATTGTGACCAATAAAAGTGAGCGCTTTACGCACCCCCTAACAGAACTCATGGGGCTACGCCAAAGAGCAGTTTCAACCGTTTCTGGTGATACGACACCCCACTCAAAACCCCATCCAGAACCCCTTTTGCATGCTGCCAGAATTGCCAATGTTGACCCGAACAAGTCAATCTATGTAGGAGACGACCTTCGGGACATCGTTGCTGGCAAAGCTGCTGGCATGACAACGGTGGTAGCTGCGTATGGCTACTGTGGTTGCGAAGAACCTCCAGAGACCTGGGGTGCAGACTTCATCATTCAAACCCCTCAAGAATTATTGAAAATAGTCTTTCCTGGTAGGGTTTAATTAACGATCTGCAAGATATTGAGCAATTTAAGGCTGGTAGCCTTAAAATAGATGCTCCAGTGCATGAACTCCGGGGTCGACATGGTTTCGACGTGGATTACAAAGCATCAAGGGCATACCGAGGACCCGTTATCTCGTAAATCAATGGGAATGTAATAACTGCTAACGACGAACGTTACGCACTAGCCGCTTAATTGCGGT
>CAIMXN010000149.1 GCA_903845455.1 uncultured beta proteobacterium
ACCCATCTTGCATGAATTCGATCCTATCAGTCATTTATTTCCCGCTCCAGTAGTCAAACCCAAAAGAAGTTTTGTGATTAGCACGGGAATGGCTGCGCAAAATTTCTTGGATGATGCGCGTGGCCTGATTACTTTTACTGGCCACTTAGCAGCAGACTTATTTTGGTCTATTCGTCATATCAAACAAGTACGCTGGGGTGATTTTGTGAATGCTGCGGTTGAGGCGGGCATCAATGCTTTGCCGATTGTTGGTTTAGTCGCATTTTTGATCGGGGTGATTTTGTCCTTTCAAGCGGCTATTGGTATGAAGCAATTCGGTGCTGAATCTTTTGTGGGCCCGTTAGCCGCGCTGGGTATTGTGCGTGAAATGGGTCCTTTAATTACGGCTATTTTGCTGGCGGGTCGTTCATCAGCAGCGTTTGCCGCAGAGATTGGCACGATGACTGTTAATAGCGAGGTTGATGCTTTAGTGTCTGGTGGCTTAAGTCCGATGCGCTTCTTAGTGGTGCCTAGAGTACTGGCGGGTATTTTGGTGATGCCGATCCTCACTTTGTATGCTGACATTATCGGTATTGTTGCCTCTATGTTTACGATGCTGGCGTATGGTATTCCATTTGTTAATTTTTATAACGGCATGTTAGCGGCAGTGGATGTTGAAGATATTGGTTCTGGCTTAATTAAAGCTACCTTGTTTGGTGTAGTGGTCTCTGCTGTTGGCTGTTTACGTGGCATGCAAACCGGAACCGGTGCCGCAGCAGTAGGCATCTCTGCAACCCGCGCTGTCGTCAGTAGCATCGTGTTGATTGTATTGGTCGATGGTGTCTTTGCTTTCATCTCCTATAAGACGGGCTTTTGATGAACGCAGAAAATAATCAATCCTCAAATACCACCTACGCTATCGATGTTCAGAATCTCACGGTAGGCTATGGCTCTAATGTGTTGATGCAAGATCTCAATTTCACTGTCAATAATGGTGAAATCTTTGTCATTCTAGGGGGCTCGGGTTGCGGTAAATCGAGTCTTTTGAAGAATCTCTTTGGCTTATATGAACCCTTATCTGGCGACGTTCTGATAGAGGGGCAAAATATTACTGCTGCTCAAGGCGCAGAGCGTCAAAAGATTATGACGAGCTTTGGGGTGATGTATCAGCAAGGCGCATTATTTGGATCGATGAATTTACTCGAGAATGTGATGCTCTTTATGCAGGAGTACACCGAGCTCACTCAGAATCAAATGGCATTATTGGCCCGTTGTAAATTAGATTTGGTTGGCTTGCTACCGTATGAGTCTTATATGCCTAGTGAGATTAGCGGGGGCATGCAAAAACGCGCCGCGATTGCTAGGGCGATGGCCTTAGATCCTAAAATCTTATTTTTAGATGAGCCATCGGCTGGTCTTGACCCCATCACTTCGGCTGATTTAGATAGTACGATTTTGGATCTATCCAAAAACTTGGGCATCACCTTTGTCGTGGTGTCACATGAGTTGGCTAGTATTTATGCGATTGCCGATAAAGTCATCATGTTAGATAAGGGCGCTAAAGGAATTATTGCCCAAGGCGATCCCAAAGTATTAAGAGATACCAGTAGCGACCCTAGAGTGCATCAATTCTTTAATCGCATCATGAGTAAGGACTCAGCATGAGCAATAACTCGAATCCCAATTATTTTCGTCTCGGTGTATTTGTACTGGCTGCTATCGGGGTATTGATTGCGGTCGTTTTGATTTTTGGATCTGGGCAGATCTTCAAAAAATCATTCAAGATTGAGACTTACATTAAACAGTCAGTTACCGGTTTGGATGCTGGCGCTGCTGTGCGCTTTAGAGGGGTCAAGGTAGGTCAAGTCATGAGTATTGGCTTATCTGGTGATATTTACGAATCTCGCGTACCTTTTGAGAAGCGTCATCAATATGTGGTGGTGCGGATGCAGATCTTTGGCGACAAGCTTACCGAAGAACAAATTGACCATTTTGTAAAAGATAATTTACGGGCCAGAGTGAAGTCCATGGGTATTACAGGTGTCAATTACATTGAGTTTGACTTTAGCACTAATGCTCCAGACTATAAATTTTTATCCTATGAATGGGAGCCTGATTATCCGGTGATTCCATCATTACCAAACCAGGCCGATGAGATTATTACCGGGATTCAGAAAGTGATTGATGGTATCAATCAACTCAATATTGACGGGGCACAGAAAAAATTTGATGCCTTACTAAATAACTTGAACCTATTAATGGCTGGTAATGGAAAAGATAACGAGGGCATCATTCGCTCGGTTAAAGATTTGAATGTGGTCTTGGATCGTATTGCTAAGGTGACCGATAAAGATCAGCTCAACATCTTGATGCGCGAGTTGGTTGGCACCATGGTGGCCTTGCGCCAGACTATTACTGGTATTCAGGGAGATTCGGCTGCCACGATTGAGAACCTCAAACAAACCAGTGAGCAGTTAAATGAGCTGACGCGTATTGCTAGTCAGTCACCAGCAAGCTTGATCTGGAGTGAACCACCACCGCGCATCACGCCACCTTTGAACGGAGCGCAAAAATGAGAGCCCAACTAATGAGTCGACCAAGGCTGCTTAAAACGCTGGTTAAATTCTGTATTTGTACGGTATCAGCCGCTATTTTGGCGGCATGCTCTTTGCCCAAACAGCCAGCAGTACAAGCAACAAGTTGGATGGTTTTACCTGAACGAACAGGAACCCCTTACAAGCCCCGAACTGACTATTGGCTAAAAATAGGTGCTGTCTCTGTGGCACCACCCTCCGATGGTAAATCAATGGTTTATCGACTCGCTGATCAACGCTATGAAAAGGATTTTTACAATATCTATACGACGATTCCGAGTGAGATGATTAGTAATGCAACACGTCAGTGGCTCAATCACGCTAATATTTTTTCGGCAACCGTAGGTCAGAGTAATAGTTTTTTCCCGTTCTATACCCTACAAGCTTCTGTCGAAGAGTTCTATGGGGACTACCGAGTTCGTCCTGAGGCTGTTGTGACGATCGAGTTTTTTCTGACGGTCACCAATTCTGGAAAAACCAATCCCATCATTGGTACAAATCGTTATTCCAAACGGGTCGTACTGCAAGACAATAGCCCTGGAGCTTTAGTGCTTGGTCAACAAGAAGCTCTAGCCGAGATTCTCAA
>CAIMXN010000150.1 GCA_903845455.1 uncultured beta proteobacterium
GCTTCGAGCAAAGGCTTGAAAGGTCCAGGTGGAAAAGGAATATCTGCTTTCTTGCTTTCATGATCTACGAAGGCTTCAAGACCTTTACTCTGAAAGACTTGCTCAGCTTCATCTGAAAACAATACTGCATCACCGTCAAAGGCAATGCGAATTTCATTTGGGTGAGATTCGGCAGTTTTACTGGATTCTGGGTATACGCGCGCTGCAGGAAAGCCTGCCTCGATAGTGGCGCGCACATCATCTTCATTTGCTGACAGAAAGAGATTTGCATGCAATGAACGTAAGTAGTGATAAGGAGGGCGACCTCTAGTAAATACACCACGCTCTAAATGCAGCCCATGGTGCTCAGCAGAGCGAAACACGCGCAGACCGCTGACAGGATCATTACGGGACAGAATCACTACCTCAACCCGTTGTTCACCCTCCTCATTAAAGGCGAGGAGTTTTTTAACTAAGGGAAAAGCTACGCCAGTTTGTGCAGCTTTACCGAGACGCTCCAGTTGCAACTTCATGTAGGCACTGTCATCAGTTGCTTCGAAGATGCGATTCTCCTCTTCAAAATCAAACAGGGCGCGCGAAGAAATCGCAACGACGAGTTTTCCGGTGAGGGTGTATGACATCTGTTGAATTACATCTTATTTAAGGAAGAGGCGATAAGCGGGATTTTTACTCTCATCCCAGTGTGGGTAACCAAGAGTGGCTAAAAAGTTTTGGAATTTCAGCTGCTCATTTTTTGGTACTTGGATGCCGATGAGAATGCGTCCATAGTCAGCACCATGATTGCGGTAATGAAAGAGACTGATATTCCAATTGGGTGCCATGCTGGTCAAGAATTTCATCAAGGCACCTGGTCGCTCTGGAAACTCAAAGCGATAGAGTAATTCATCTTTAGCAAGTGCAGAATGGCCGCCAACCATATGGCGTAAATGAGACTTGGCTAATTCATCATGGGTCAAATCAATCGTTGCAAACTTTGCTTTGGTGAAATGCTTTGCAATCGCAGCGCTGTCACTTGCCTTTTGTGTGCTGATGCCAACGAAAATATGTGCCTGGCTACCATCTGCAATACGGTAATTGAATTCAGTGACATTGCGTTTACCAAGTAGCGCACAGAAACGTTTGAAGGAGCCGCGTTCTTCAGGGATCGTGACCGCAAATACTGCCTCGCGGAATTCACCAACATCAGCACGCTCAGCTACAAAGCGCAGGCGACTGAAATTCATATTGGCACCACAAGCAATAGCCACCAAAGTTTTCTTTTTAGTTTTATTTTTTTCTACGTACTTCTTCATGCCGGCAATGGCTAAAGCACCTGCAGGCTCCAGAATACTGCGGGTATCGGTGAAGACATCATTGATGGCTGCGCAGATCTCATCGGTATCAACAGTGACGATTTGATCAACTACGCGTTTACAAATACGAAAGGTTTCTTTACCAACCAATTTGACGGCAGTGCCATCAGAGAAGAGTCCAACATCTTTCATCTCAATGCGTTTATTGGCTTTGAGCGAGCGCCTCATTGCGTCAGAATCAACGGATTGCACGCCAATCACTTTAGTCTTTGGGCTCACCGCTTTTACGTATTCGCCGATACCAGCAATGAGTCCGCCACCACCGATAGCAACAAAAATAGCATCGATAGGTTCTTGGTACTGCTGAAAGATTTCTTGGGCAATCGTGCCTTGCCCAGCAATGACATCAGGATCATCAAAGGGGTGTACAAAAGTAAGACCCCGTTTTTTTTCCAAGAGCTCTGAGTACTTGAAGGCATCGCTATAGGAGTCGCCATGCAAAATGATTTCTACCCAGGAACCACCGCGGGCTTTAACAGCATCTATTTTGACGCTGGGGGTAGTTGTCGGCATCACGATGACCGCTTTGCACTTCATTTTGGCAGCTGACAGGGCAACCCCTTGAGCATGATTGCCAGCTGAAGCTGCAATGACCCCACGTTTTAAGGCTTCAGGGGGTAAATGGGCCATTTTGTTGTAGGCGCCCCGAAGTTTGAAGGAGAAAACCGGCTGGTTATCCTCCCTTTTAAGTAAAACTTGATTACCTAAACGCTTGCTGAGTTCGGGGGCCACCTCGAGCTCTGTTTCCCTAGCCACATCGTAGACTCGGGCAGATAAAATTTTCTTTAAATAGTTCGTTGCCATCTGATGAGCGTACCACGGATGGTCTCTAAGCCCTTAAATTTGAAAGGGTTTATCCCTCGGGTCAACATCTTTCCTCATTTCCTGCGAATATCAGGATTGCTCAATTAAAATGCCTATTTACCAAATATGACGCTATGAACGCACCCCTAGCTTTAAATCAGTTGTTGGACGCCGAGGCTGGTTCGCCCCGTTTGCGTGAAATACCTTACAACTACACCTCCTTTTCTGACCGGGAAATTGTCATCCGTCTCTTGGGTGAGGAGTCTTGGCGCGTTCTAACCGATTTACGTAGTGTTCGTCGTACTGGACGTTCAGCCCGGATGTTGTTTGAGATTCTGGGTGATATTTGGGTAGTTCAGCGCAACCCCTTTTTACAAGATGACTTGTTGGATAACGCCAAGCGTCGCCAATTATTGATTGACGCTTTGTGGCACCGCCTAGGTGAAGTGAAAAAGCGTTCTAGCGGGGACTCAGCGGGTCAAGTCGACATCTTGTTAAACGCCGCTCGTCATGCCGTGGAAACTTTTGAGAGCGGTTTTAAAGAAGTTGAGCAGATTCGTAAACGCGCTAAAAAAGTTTTAGGACGTCATACTGCTGCAGACAATATTTGCTTTGATGGTGTTTCTCGTGCAGCGCACGTAACTGATGCAACAGACTGGCGCGTTGAGTTTCCATTGGTTGTTCTAAAGCCTGATTACGAATCTGAAATTCCTAGTTTAGTGAAGGATTGTATTGAACTAGGCTTAACCATCATCCCCCGTGGGGGTGGCACAGGCTATACCGGTGGCGCAATTCCTTTGTACGCCATGTCTGCAGTGATTAATACTGAAAAATTACAAGACATTGAAGGCGTGAAGTCCAAACATTTGCCTGGTGTAGAACAGGAAGTGCCAACGATTTTTACTGGTGCTGGCGTAGTGACTCGCAGAGTATCTGATGCCGCAGAGCTTGCTGGTCTTGTTTTTGCAGTTGATCCTACTTCGGCTGATGCTAGTTGTATTGGCGGCAACATTGCTATGAATGCTGGTGGTAAGAAGGCGGTGCTATGGGGTACTGCGCTGGATAACTTGGCAAGCTGGAGGATGGTTGATCCCCAGGGGAATTGGTTAGATGTTGAACGTCTTGATCACAACCTTGGCAAGATTCATGAAGTAGAAAAAGTCCGCTTTCAGTTAACTTGGTCTGATGGTTCAAGTGAACCAGGACAGCGTATTCTCAAAACAGAATTACTTGAAGTTGCAGGCAAGCGTTTTCGTAAAGAAGGTCTTGGTAAAGACGTTACTGATAAATTTTTATCAGGTTTACCAGGCGTTCAAAAAGAGGGCTGCGATGGTTTAATTACTAGTGCTACTTGGATATTGCACCGCATGCCTAAGTACATGCGTACAGTCTGTCTTGAGTTTTTTGGTCAGGCTCGTGAAGCTATTCCTAGTATTGTTGAAATCAAGGCTTATCTTGATGGCTTGAGTAAACAAGGTGGCCCCATTTTGGCTGGGCTTGAGCATTTAGATGATCGTTACTTAAGAGCAGTGGGTTATTCGACAAAGTCAAAGCGTAATAATCTGCCGAAGATGGTTTTGCTTGGTGATATTGCTGGTGATGACGAAGAGGCTGTGGCTGCGGCGACTAGCGAAGTCGTGCGGATGGCCAATTTGCGTGTTGGTGAAGGCTTTGTCGCTGTGAGCGCCGAAGCACGTAAGAAGTTCTGGCTAGATCGCGCTCGTACAGCAGCGATTGCACGCCATACCAATGCATTTAAGATTAATGAAGACGTAGTCATTCCATTACCCCGGATGGGCGAGTACACCGATGGGATTGAGCGCATCAATATCGAGCTCTCACTCAAAAATAAATTACAAGTTCTCGACGGCTTGGAGTTCTTTTTGAAGAAGAGTGCCTTACCTTTGGGCAAAAGTGATGAAGAATATGAAATCGCCACTGCAGAAATTTTGGGTGATCGCGTTCAGCAAGCATTGGAGTTAATTGATAAGGTACGAGCGCGTTGGTCTGATTGGTTATTCCAGATAGACTCGCATTTCCCACAATTACAAAATTACACCTTGCGTGCCTCTTGGAAAGAGGAAGTGCGCTCTGAGCTCAGAATTATTTTTGGTGGCTTAGCTTTTGAACCTATTCTCAATGAGCTAGAAGCACTTCACAAGAAGATCTTGCGTAAACGTGTCTTCGTGGCTCTGCATATGCATGCTGGTGATGGCAATGTACATACCAATATTCCAGTGAATTCGGATGACTATGAGATGTTGCAAGACGCGCATCATGCGGTTGATCGAATCATGACCTTAGCACGCTCTTTGGAAGGCGTGATTTCTGGTGAGCACGGGATTGGCATTACGAAGTTGCAATATCTCACTGAAGCAGAGTTGCAGGATTTTCGTAGCTACAAGAATCGTGTGGATCCAGAAGGACGCTTCAATAAAGGCAAATTGATGCCTAACGCCAATCTTAGCCTGGCCTATACGCCAAGCTTTGGCTTAATGGGTCATGAGTCCATCATCATGCAGCAGAGCGATATTGGCGCCATTGCGGATAGCATTAAAGATTGCTTGCGTTGCGGTAAGTGCAAGCCAGTGTGTGCAACTCATGTACCGCGTGCGAACTTGCTATATAGCCCACGTGACAAGATCTTGGCAACCTCATTGTTGATCGAGGCCTTTTTATACGAAGAACAAACTCGTCGAGGCATTTCGATTCGCCATTGGGAGATGTTTGATGATGTTGCCGCGCACTGTACTGTTTGCCATAAGTGTTTAACGCCTTGCCCAGTCAATATTGATTTTGGTGATGTCACAATGAATATGCGTAACTTATTACGTAAGATGGGTCAGCAACGCTTTAACCCGGGTACGGCTGCATCAATGTTCTTTTTAAACGCAACCAGCCCAGACACTATTAACTTAGCGCGTAAGGCTATGATTGGCTGGGGCTATAAGGCTCAGCGTCTTGGTAATGACTTGTTACGTCAGTTTGCAAAAAAACAGACAGCACATCCACCTGCAACAGTAGGCAAGCCTAGTATTAAGGAGCAGGTCATTTTCTTTGTGAATAAGAAGATGCCTGGTAACTTACCTAAGAAAACTGCTCGCGCATTGCTAGATATAGAAGATGCAGATTATGTGCCAATTATTCGGGATCCTAAAACAACTTCTGCTGATACTGAAGCGGTATTTTATTTCCCTGGTTGTGGTTCAGAGCGCCTGTTCTCTCAAGTGGGCCTAGCCACTCAAGCAATGCTCTGGAATGTTGGGGTACAGACTGTCTTGCCACCGGGGTATTTATGTTGTGGTTATCCACAGCGCGGCAATGGCGACTTTGATAAAGCCGAGAAGATGATTACAGACAATCGCGTTTTATTTCATCGCGTTGCCAATACACTGAACTATCTCGATATCAAAACAGTCGTTGTTTCTTGCGGTACATGTTACGACCAATTGGCTGGTTATCAGTTTGAGCAGATATTCCCAGGCTGCCGCATCATTGATATTCATGAGTATTTGCTGGAGAAGGGTGTCAAGCTTGCAAATGTCACTGGCGTCAAATACATGTATCACGATCCATGCCACTCCCCGATGAAGTTGCAAGATCCAATGAAAACAGTCAACGAGCTGATTCAAATGGAAGACGGTCAAGCCATTAAAAAGAACGATCGTTGTTGTGGCGAATCTGGCACACTTGCCGTGACGCGTCCGGATATCTCTACCCAAGTGCGTTTTCGTAAGCAAATTGAGATGGAGAAGGCTGCCAATGAATTACGTCAGGGTGACGAAGCTGCAGATATTAAGGTTCTGACCAGTTGCCCATCATGCTTGCAAGGTTTGGCTCGCTTTAACGCAGATAGTGATACAACCGCTGATTACATCGTTGTTGAAATGGCGCAAAAACTACTAGGTGAAAACTGGATGCAAGAGTATGTTGCTAAGGCTAACCAAGGTGGTATTGAGAGGGTATTGGTTTAATGATTCCAAGCAATGTAGTGGTTCATCAACAATCCAAGGTATTGGAACTCTCTTACGAGAATGGCAATACTTATCGCCTACCGTTCGAGTTACTTAGAGTGCTATCGCCTTCAGCCGAGGTACAAGGCCATGGTCCTGGACAAGAAACGCTACAAACTGGTAAACGCGAGGTACTGATTGCTAATATCGAGCCAGTAGGTCACTATGCAGTTAAGCCTAGTTTTTCTGATGGTCACGATTCTGGTTTGTACTCTTGGGATTTCTTGCAATATTTATGTGAAAACCAAGAGCAATTATGGCAAGAGTACTTAGATAAATTGGCTGCTGCTGGTCTTGATCGGGATGCGCCGATGACAACAAAAGGCCATTCGCATGACCATTCCTGTGGAAGTCATTAATGAGTAAAACCCATTTCGGTTATCAGAGTGTTGATGAAGCTGAAAAAGCTGCTAAGGTTGCTGAAGTATTCCATTCGGTAGCGAGTAAATACGATGTGATGAATGACTTGATGTCATTTGGTTTGCATCGCGTGTGGAAAAAAATTACGATTGCGCGTGCGCAAGTGCGTCCAGGTCAAAAAGTATTAGATATTGCTGGAGGCACCGGAGATTTAGCTGCTGCTTTTGCTAAGGCTGCTGCTTGGGGTAAAAATCCTGATGCGCAAGTTTGGTTGAGTGACATTAATGCATCGATGTTGGGTGTTGGTCGTGACCGTTTACTTGATCGTGGCCTAGCCTTACCTTGCGTTCAATTTGACGCAGAGAAAATTCCTTTTCCAGCCAATCATTTTGATGTGGTGACGGTAGCCTTCGGTTTGCGCAATATGACGCATAAAGATGTCGCTTTAGGTGAGATGTGCCGGGTGATTAAACCAGGCGGCCGCGTTTTAGTTTTAGAGTTCTCCAAACCAGATGCTTTTTTACAGCCTGTTTATGATGCCTATTCATTTAAGGTGTTACCTTGGTTAGGCGACAAGATTGCCCAAGACTCAGAAAGCTACCGCTATTTAGCTGAATCTATACGAATGCACCCAGATGCTGATACCCTAAAAGAAATCATGCTGGGAGTGGGATTTGATGAGGTTGATACCCATAGAATGTCTGGGGGTATCGTTGCCTTACATATTGGTATTAAATACTAATTGTTTTGTAGTTTGAAGTGCTTAAGCAATAAAGAAGTTAAGAAGTTACATAAGGGGGTAAATATAATGAATAAGCATTTTTTCAAAGCGGTATTGTTAAGTCTGAGTTTGTTATTTGCTTTGGTTAGTCAGGTTGATGCTGCTCGTTTAGGCGGCGGAAGAAGCTTTGGCAGGGCGCCTAGCGCACCGATGCAAAGACAAGCTGCACCAGTACAAAAACCAGCTCAACAAGCTCAACCTACGGCCCCAGCGCCAGCCCCACAAGCGCCGGCACCAAGCCGCTTTGGTGGAATGGGTGGAATATTGGGTGGTCTAGCTGCAGGCCTAGGAATTGGCTATCTCCTATCTCACTTTGGTATGGGCGAGGGCGCATCATCGTTGATTACCGGTTTATTGATTGCAGCGTTGGCTGGTTTTGTCATCATGTTTGTGATTAGAAAGTTGCTTCCAGCAATGTCTGGTGCTGGACCAGCTTCTGGTGCTCCCATGCAACGTACTCCGCTTGAGCAAGCGCCAAGAAGTGAGCCTGGGTTCAATCCCGCCTCTAATGCTTTTGGTGGCACAAGTGCAGAGCCAGAGCCATTTAAATCCACACTACCACCGGGATTTGATGAGTATGCATTCTTAGAAAATGCGAAACAATATTTTGGAAGTCTGCAAAAAGCTTGGGATCAAGGCGATCTTCCAGCCTTGAGAGAATTTACTACGCCTGAAATGTTTGCCACGATTCAACAGGACTTAGCTGGCCGTACTGATAGCGCCAATCAAACAGATGTTGTCAGTATTAATGCAAAACTTTTAGGTATTGAAATAGCTGATAACACTTATTTCTGTAGCGTCCAGTTCGGCGGCATGATTCGTGAGCAACAAGACGCACCCGCAAATAACTTCTCTGAAATCTGGAATTTGAGTAAGCCAGTTGAGGGTCCTGGAGGCTGGGTACTGGCGGGTATTCAACAGTTGGTTTAAGCTTGAGGTACTTTCCATTGGAAACCCGCACTAGTGCGGGTTTTTTACACTCATGAACGCAGTTTCTTCTAGTCATACTGTCGCAGCTGGCGCCGCCTGCCGGGGTATTAACCATGTCTTATCGAGTGAACCTTGGGCCACTGCTGAGTTAGCACGTCATGCCAGCAAAACGATTCTTTTAAAGTTACCTATCGGCAACCTGTATTTTGAAATTACCTCTGCTGGTTTGTTAGGTGTAGTGGATGACTCTGAAACCAGTTCATTAATCTTGGAAGTGTCAGCCAAAGCATTGAGTGAGCTTGTAGGGAGTGCTGGTACATTACGTGAGCAAGCTTTTAAGGCCGTCAAAATTACAGGTGATGCTGATTTGGCCCAATTATTAGGGCGTCTTGCTGGTCAAGTCCACTGGGAATATGAAGAGGATTTAGCGCGGCTAGTGGGAGACGCCCCTGCAAATTTCGCCGTACGCCAAGGTAAGCAGTTTTTTTCTAAAAGTAAATCGGCCGCCAGTGATCTATTAGCTAATGTTGTGGAATACGTGAGCGAAGAAAGAAAAGTCTTATTAAATAAGCGAGACTTTGTAGTTCGTAAGAATGAATTAAATGAACTACGTGATGCGGTCGATCGCATGGAAAAACGGATTCAAATACTAGTACAGAAGGTTCAATAAATCGTGCGTCGACTTGCTCGCCTTTGTTTCATTTTCTTTACGGCTTGGCGCTATGGCCTCTTCCCTTTATTGCGCGACAATCTAAAACCCAGTATTCGCCGTGGCTTACTTTCTATTCTTTGCTGGACTTCACCTCATTCTGATTTGCCTAGGGGCGCACGTATCCGTTTAACGCTAGAAGCACTCGGACCTATTTTTGTGAAGTTTGGACAAGTCCTTTCGACTCGTCGCGATTTATTGCCAGAAGATATTTCTGATGAGCTTGCAAAATTACAGGATCAGGTACCACCATTTTCAAATCAAGAGTCACGCCGTTTAATTGAGGAAGCACTTGGTCAGCCAATTGA
>CAIMXN010000151.1 GCA_903845455.1 uncultured beta proteobacterium
GTTGTAGGCCCACAGAAAATTATTTACATGAGAATTTGAATCTTCACCGATAAATAAAGTGCGGAGTTTTTCAGAGAACTTTAAATTATCTGGATTGGCTATTTTTTCTGGATTAGCCGTATTACCTAAGGCATCTTGAGCTATATCTTCACCCAACAATAATGCGCGCGTTTTGGTGGGCACCCATTCACTATGAATAACTCCCCCTCGAGTATCTTTTTGCCCGCCGGCTAATTTATGCTCCAAGATGCCGCCAGCTACTACAGCGGTATCAAGCGTAATGCCATGAACTAAATCCCAACCTTTACCATTTTTAACCATGCTGTCTTGAATATAAGACAGGGCAGAATAAGCAAGCTTATCTTTGATATTGATGGTTGTGCCTTCCATTTTTGTGAACGCCATACTGCCACCCATCAGATAGGCGTAGCGGTGAGTCTCTAAAAAAGCTGCTGCTTTTTCCATACCAGGCTTGATCTTTACCCAGTTTGCCTGTCCACCATAAAAGATCTTTGTAAAACTGAGATCGTTGGGGTCAGCTTTTACTACTGTCATGATATCGGCTGGCATTAAGGTGTTCGCCATTTTTTCAATTTCATCGCTAGTGGCATGACCTAATTTGACCCAGCTAATTTTTGCTGCTGGGTTATCGGCTTTAATTGAAAAGTTGTTGCCAATTTTTGCAACATACAAAGTACCTGAGGAGAGGTTTTTCGCATGATCAGCTACAAACATAAATAAGCCCCCATTCACAGTATCATCACCCATCAACACGGTCCGGCTATCAGGAAAGACCTGGACTAATTCATGAGAAATTCGACCCATTGAGTAGTGTTTAATGAGGGTGCCTGTGCCGTCGGGCTTGACGATTACTTCAGGCATATGTCCATAGTGATAGGGATTTGCAAGCCCCTCTTGACCAAGTAGATTTTTACTAAACGCTTTGAAGTTTTTATTTTCCAAAATAAATTGCGCATCTGGCTCATATTCTTCACTGGATAAGTGTGTATTCCAAGGTGAGAGGCTTGAGCCACAGGTAATCCATAAACCATGAGATTTTGAGGTATCCACGTTGTGATATTTCACTAAGGATAGTTTGCCCGTTTTGGGGTCTTGGTCTAGTGTGAGAACTGCAATGGGGGAGGGCAAGGTTCCGTAGCTTGGCTTACCACTTTGATCTGCAGTATTGTATTCAAATTGAACCACTGCAAAAACAGTGTTTCCTTTGACACCAGTAACGCTGGCTTGTGGGAGTTTAAGTAAGGATGTTCCATCGGGGGAGTCTGAGAATAATTGACGCTCTTTACCTTGTACGGATTGATCAATGATCGCCTGGTTGTGGATGTTGTAATACCCCCCAGCAAGCGTTTTCCCGCCATTGCCATCACTTACCAAGTCACCAGTGATAAAAAAGGGCTCATAGGCTAATGGATATATTTGTTGGGAGCCATCGCTCAAAGTGATCTCAAGACTGGAGCCAACCGAGGTTGTTGCCATTTCATTCGCATTGTCTAATGATGGTGCAGGCATGGAGGTAAAACTTGCAGAGATGTAAGATTTATCTTGGTAGGCTGCAAAAACACTTTGATTGGACAGCGGCAATAACGGTATACCAGCAAGAATTTTTAGTAGGGAGCGACGCTGCTGAATCTGGTTCATGTTGTTTGAGAACTCATTAAGTGGTGATCTTACACACTAACAACATTTTATGAAGAAAAAATGACAGTGAGTCGTTGTGATTTAATCAATGTCTATATGGCTTATCCCGTTATCTGATAAAGTTTAAGGGCGATGTGAGGCATATTAGTTGATTCTCCATGGATGCGGCTGATGTTTTGTACCATTTTGGTTTTGTAAGAAAACGAATTATCAATTATGCAAAGTGAACTTAAAAAAGATACTTTAGGATTAATTCACTCCCTAGTTATTGGGGTAGCAGGGGCAGCACCTTCATTTAGTATTTCAGCAACGATGGTGGCCCTAATTGCTACGGTAGGCGTCTTGGCACCCGCCACTTTGCTCTATAGCGGCTTGTTGATAGTCGGCATTGTTTTAGCCTATATGCACCTCAATGCTCACCACCCTAATTCGGGTGCTTCGTATGCTTGGATTACAGAGATCTTTGGCCCGTCACTAGGATTCTTTGCAGGTTGGGTGCTATTGGTTGCGTCTGCCTTCTTTATGGTATCTGCCAGCATCCCTGCGGGTGCAGCAACCTTATTGTTATTTCAATCCCAGTATGCTGATTCTCAAGTGGCCGTCACGTTTTGTGCGCTAGCTTGGTTGATCTTGATTACGGCATTCGTTGTAAGGGGTATAGGCTTAACAGCAAAAGTTCAAATTGTCATGACGCTGATTGAGATCGCCATTCTATTTATCATTTCATTACTGGTTATTATCAAATTCCATGATGAAGCTCTCCATGCTTTTAGTTGGCAAAATTTTTCTCCTTTTGCATTCACCCCCGAAAGTTTTGCCAATGGGACTGTAATTGCCCTATTTTTATTTTGGGGGTGGGATGTAGCCATTAACCTTAATGAAGAGACCAAGAATCCTGCGAAAGTTCCCGGTTATGGCATAGTCGGCGCCATCATTATCATCATTACTATCTTTATTGCTTTCTCCAGCATTTCTTTACTAAACCTGAATGATCAAGAAATTAGCCAATCTGGAACCAATATTATTTTTGCAGTTACCAATAAAATTATTCCCCAGCCATGGAGTTACATTGCAGTATTAGCCTTGATGCTGTCAACCATAGGAACTATTGAAACTTCTATGTTGCAATTTTCGCGTACGATGTTTGCGATATCTCGTGATGGAATTTTCCATACCCGCTGGGCTCAGGTGCACCCAGAGTGGAAGACACCTTTTGCGGCTACCTTCTTAATCGCTTTTATTGGCGCTACTCTCTTATTGCTTTCAATCAGCTCACAAAGTATTGCTGAAGTGATGGCGGCCTCTATTAATATTATTGGTGTGCAAGCTGCTTATTACTATGGGTTTGCTGGATTTGCTTGTGCCTGGTACTTCCGCAAGAAAGCCGTCACTTCTATTACATTATTTATCACCATGTTAGTTTGGCCAGCCTTGTCTGCGATTGCTGTATGGTGGGCTGCGGTACTCACCATCATGGGGTTTAACAAGATCACGGCCTTGATTGCTATCGGCAGTCTATTACTCGGTTTTATCCCATTAATACAAAAACGCTATAAAAAAGCCCGCCACTAGGCTCTTCCCAGCAGCATTGAGAAACCAGTCAGAAATGCTTACTAAGTCAATTTCCCTATATTTGTGAGATTGAGAGCTATTGCGAGGAACTTTGACTGGATTGTTTTAGATTAAATTAAAGAAAATGCTTGCTTCGGTTTAATTTTCATAAAGCTTCTTGCTTGTGACTTTAAATCTGAAGAAGATTGTGAATGAAGAGAGATTATTAATTTCTTCTCAGTTACATGAATACAATAAATTAAATGGGGACATCATTATGAAATTCGTAAAAATCTGGATCGCACTAACATGTTTATTTTCGTGTTTATATTCAGTAGCAAGTTTTTCTCAAATTCCTCCGCCGCCTCCGCAAAGACCTGCTTTTAAAGATATCGATAAAGATGGTGATGGCAAGATTACAGCCGCTGAAGCTAAAGCAGCAGGTATCTCTGATGCTGACTTTAAAAAAGCAGATAAAAATGGCGATGGCAGCTTAACGGTTGATGAATATCTGAACACCACTACCTATAACCCAAAACCAGCCTTTAAAGATATTGATAAAAATGGTGATGGCAAGATTACAGCCGCTGAAGCTAAAGCAGCAGGCATTTCTGATGCCGACTTTAAAAAAGCAGATAAAAATGGTGATGGCAGCTTAACGATTGATGAGTACCTCACCCCTTAATTTTCATTACCCACTAGGGCCTTTCTCGATCTGAAAGATTGAGAGCTATTGGGAGGAACTTTAGGTGGATTGTTTTAAATTGATTTGAACTCATTCTTGATCATTGACTTTAGACATCAAGAATGAGAATGCAGTATTCGGACTTACCGCGGTAAATCGTTTCTTCATTGAATTGCCACATATTAATTAAGGACTAACTATGAGCGCATTAAAAATGATCTTTGAACGCCTATTGTGTGTTGTTGCAATAGCATTACCACTTGCTGTATTTGCACAGCAGACTACCACTCCAGCAGATGCGCAAAAATACCAACAGGCAGCTAAGAAATATAGTTTTAAAGCGATGGATGTCAGTGGGGATAAAAAAGTCTCTAGAGCTGAGGCTAAAACGTATGGTGTTACTGATGCAGAATTTATCTACTGGGATAAAGATAACAGTGGCTTCATTACTTGGGACGAGATTAATACCTACTGGGGTGTCTAAGTAGTCTTTAAGGCAAGGCAATTGATAAACTGCTGGTTACTTTTGGTAGCCAGTTTGTGGATTTCTGCTAGTCATTAACTTATAGGGTCTGGCAATGAGATATACCGCTTTAATACAAGTCTTTTCTATGTTTGTGATGCTTTTAGGCCTGCAAAGTAATGTATCTGCCGCAAATGATGCGGTTGCTCATGGTGAATACATGATTCGGGTTGCTGGCTGCAATGATTGTCATACCCCGGGCTATGTAGAAAAGGGCGGCAATATCCCTACTAGCCAATGGCTAACCGGAAACTCATTGGGCTATAAAGGTCCTTGGGGTGTCACCTATCCTGCGAACCTACGCTTATTAATCCAAAGCTTAACTGAAGATCAATGGGTTACCTTTGCAAAACATTTGCAGGCTAGGCCTCCAATGCCTTGGTTTACCTTACAAATAATTTCTGAGCCCGATTTGCGTGCTATTTATCAATTTGTGAAGTCTCTAGGTCCTGCTGGGGTGATTGCGCCCAACTTTGTGCCACCAGGCGGTCAAATAAAAACTAAATATATTGATTTTGTGCCAGTCTCTGCTAAGTACTGGAAGGGCTTTTCTCATATAACTGCTCAGTAAGAACGTCAGGCTGCATGATTCAATCGTACTGAGTAGACTAAACCCCTCACTTTATTGCGCTTTAAATTAAACATAGCATAAGGTGTAGCATGGAGATGACTTAATTGATTGCATAACCATAATAGGGAAGCACAATGAATCATCCAGTAGCCTCTTATCTTCAAGCTGATAATCTCGGTGCATGGGGCACTTATTTGGAGCAGGTCGATCGCGTAACCCCTTATCTAGGGCCATTATCGCGTTGGGTTGAGACTCTCAAAAGACCAAAGAGAGCTTTAATTGTTGATGTGCCTATTGAGCTAGATAATGGCACGATTGCGCACTATGAGGGGTATCGAGTTCACCATAACCTTTCGCGCGGACCTGGCAAAGGTGGCATTCGATATCACCCCAATGTCACCTTGTCAGAAGTGATGGCGCTCTCCGCTTGGATGTCGATCAAAACGGCTGTAGTAAATGTTCCCTTTGGTGGCGCCAAGGGTGGCATTCGTGTGGATCCAAAATCATTGTCTCTAGGTGAGTTAGAGCGAATGACACGTCGCTATACGAGCGAGATCAATATGATGATCGGCCCACAAAAAGATATTCCCGCACCCGATGTCAATACTAATGAGCAAATCATGGCATGGATGATGGATACTTATTCCGTTAATCAAGGGCACACCTCAACTGGTGTAGTTACCGGTAAGCCGATTGCTTTAGGTGGCAGTTTGGGTAGGAGGGATGCCACCGGCAGGGGAGTATTTGTAGTGGCTAATGAAGCTTATACCGATATGGGGTGTGATGTCACTCAGGCAAAAGTAGCTATTCAGGGGCTTGGCAATGTCGGTGGCGAAGCTGCACGCTTATTTGCTAAGTCAGGGGCAAAAGTGGTAGCGATTCAAGATCACTCAGATACCTTGTATAACCCCAACGGGTTTAATCTTCCCGATTTGCTGAAGCATGTTGCTATAGCCCATGAGATCAAGGGGTTTGATGGTGAATCTATTCCTACTGAAAGTTTTTGGTCGACGCCTTGCGACATTTTGATTCCTGCCGCTTTGGAGTCTCAGATTACTAAAGTGAACGCTCAATGGATTCAGGCTAAATTGATTGTGGAGGGTGCCAATGGCCCCACTACAACTGAGGCAGATGACATCTTAAAAGAGCGCGGCATTGTAGTTGTGCCCGACGTGATTGCTAATGCTGGCGGTGTGACGGTGAGTTATTTTGAGTGGGTACAAGATTTTTCCAGTTTTTTCTGGACCGAGGAAGAGATTAATCAGCGTTTAGATAAAATCATGATTGAGGCATTTAGGGGAATTGATCATATTGCCAAAATGCATCAAGTGTCCTTGCGAACGGCCACCTTTATAGTGGGGTGTGAGCGGATTCTTAAGGCAAGATCGATGAGGGGGCTGTACCCATAAGAGGGTCAGTAAAAACCAGGTATAAGCCCATTCGTATTTTGCTTTCGTTTCACATATTCGACCTTCTTATGTCAAATTAGGCTTATTTACGCCTCAATGGGGGTTTTAATGCACTCATTAGGGATCTCCCGCTGATTGCGCTCTATATCTATAGATATACTAAGGGCTAGATTTTGGGTAATTTGGACGATAGGAGATGTTCGTGAAAAGCAAAAAAATGAGTAGAAACTGTTTGGTCGCTGCCACCTTGTTGTTGGCTGCCGTTAACTCCAATGCAGCAAGTCCTACTTTGGACAAAATCAAATCCTCTGGCGCCGTCACTATGGGCGTGCGCGAATCATCCATTCCGATGTCTTACACCACTGGTGATAGCCGCTTTGATGGTTACCACGTTGAAGTGTGTCGCATGATTCTGGGCGATATCAAAGATAAGCTCGGCATAAGTACATTGCGTATTAACTATCAGCCTGTTACCTCACAAAATCGCGTACCCTTGGTTCAGAACGGCACAGTCGATATCGAGTGTGGCACGACTACCAATAATGCATCTCGCGCTAAAGATGTTGGCTTTGCTAACACTTTGTACGTAGAAGAA
>CAIMXN010000152.1 GCA_903845455.1 uncultured beta proteobacterium
AAGAAGCAGTAGTTCCTTAAAAGGCTCAGAATAAAGATGATGTATCCACACCCCATTATTGCAAAAGAAGGTTGGCCGTACTTAGCACTATTGGGGGCTGTGAGTTTGTTAGCCCACTATTTTGGTGGGATTGCATGGTCATGGCCGCTGTGGCTTATTTTTTTCTTTGTTCTGCAGTTCTTTCGCGACCCGCAGCGTATCGCCCCTTTGGGTCGTGATTTGGTTCTATCGCCAGCAGATGGTCGGATTGTGGTGGTAGAAAAGACCAATGATCCTTATGCGGGTCGTGAGGCGCTCAAGATTAGCGTGTTCATGAATGTCTTTAACGTGCACTCCAATCGCAGTTCAGTAAACGGTTTAGTCAAAGAGATTCAGTATTTTCCTGGCAAGTTTGTAAATGCAGATTTAGATAAGGCCTCTACTGAGAATGAGCGCAATGCTGTAGTGATTGATGCCAATGGCCAGATTGTCACCTTAGTGCAGGTCGCTGGCTTAATTGCCCGTCGTATTCTTTGTTACATACATGTTGCAGATCGCCTGAAAGCGGGTGAGCGTTATGGTTTCATTCGTTTTGGCTCACGAGTCGATGTATATTTACCTTTAACAGCTGAACCTTTGGTGAGTGTTGGTGATAAGGTATTTGCTACCAATACTGCTTTGGCCCGTTTGCCAGGCCTTGATTAACCTTTTTTAGGAACATCATTGAGTACATTTCGTCGTCGTGGCCGCATCGATCGCAGTCGTCTGAACCCTCCGCCTGTTGAGCGCTCGGAAGATGGGTGGGCTGATGCACTGGGCGATCATTTGGATTACGAAGTAGAAGACTTACACGACAAGCCTCGCCGTCGCAGCAAAGGCATTTACTTATTGCCCAATGCCTTTACTACAGCAGCCCTATTTAGTGGCTTCTTTGCCATCGTTAATGCGATGAATGATCAGTTTCAAATTGCAGCGATTGCTATTTTTGCTTCTCTCGTTTTAGATGGCATGGATGGTCGTATTGCCCGCATGACCAATACTCAAAGTGCCTTTGGTGAGCAATACGATTCGCTGGCTGATATGGTTTCTTTTGGTGTTGCCCCAGCTTTAGTGGCATACGAGTGGGCATTGAAAGATTTGGGTAAGTGGGGTTGGTTAGCCGCCTTTACATACTGTGCTGGCGCGGCTTTGCGTTTAGCCCGCTTTAATGTGAATACCGGGGTAGTCGATAAAAAGTTCTTTCAAGGTTTGCCTAGTCCTGCTGCTGGTGCCTTAATGGCTGGTTTTATTTGGCTGGCTGATGACAATAAGATTCCAGTTCGTGATACCGCCATTCCTTGGATTACCTTCTTTATTGCGGTCTATGCCGGACTAACAATGGTTTCTAATGCCCGTTTTTATAGTGGCAAAGCCTTAGATATACGCTATCGAGTGCCATTTGGTGTGATGGTGTTGATGATCCTAGGCTTCGTCCTAGTTTCCTCAAATCCACCTTTGACCTTATTTGGCGTGTTCGTCGTCTATTCCATTTCTGGCTACGTTATCTGGGCGTGGGAACGCTTGCGTGGGCGAAGTTTTAGCTAATTTGGAATATATAGGTTATATTTAATCCATGTTCATGAATTTCTCGCCTTTGACAGGCCTCCTTCTACTAGCACTGAGCTTAACGCTTGGGGCGGGTAAGGCCTGAGTTGATGAGAATAGATTAAATCATTAACCACCACATACCAGCCCCAGCAAATTGCTGGGGTTTTTGTTTTTAAGAGTGATGTAAAAATTTAGCAGTAGATTGCATAAGCAGGATTGAACTGGAGAGTAGTGATGAGCGACAAAATAATCATTTTTGATACCACCTTGCGTGATGGTGAGCAATCACCTGGCGCCTCGATGACCAAGGACGAAAAAGTTCGTATTGCGCGTCAGCTAGAGCGACTCAAGGTTGACGTCATTGAAGCAGGTTTTGCGGCTAGCTCTGAAGGCGACTTTAATGCGATCTCTGCAGTTGCTGCCGCTGTGAAAGATTCAATTGTTTGTTCATTAGCGCGTGCCAACGACAAAGACATTACACGCGCAGCAGATGCGCTTAAGCCAGCGAACGCAAAACGGATTCATGCCTTTTTGGCAACTTCCCCTTTGCATATGGCAGTGAAATTGCGCATGTCGCCAGAAGAAGTCTTAGAGCAAGCAAAACGCTCGATTCGCTTTGCCAGAAATTTGGCAAGTGATATTGAGTTTTCTGCGGAAGATGGTTATCGCTCAGAATTGGATTTCTTATGCAGGGTAGTGGAAGGTGTCATCAATGAAGGCGCCACCACCATCAATATTCCTGATACCGTTGGTTATGCGATTCCAGAGTTGTACGGCGACTTTATTAAGGCCTTGCGCACCCGTGTACCAAACTCCGATAAAGCAGTTTGGTCAGTACATTGTCATAACGACTTAGGTATGGCAGTTGCCAACTCCTTGGCTGGTGTGAAGATTGGTGGAGCACGTCAGATCGAGTGCACTATTAATGGTTTGGGTGAACGAGCTGGTAATACTGCTTTGGAAGAAATTGTGATGTCTTTGCGGACACGTAAAGATTATTTTGACATGGTCTGCGGTATTGATGCCACGCAAATTGTTCAAGCGTCTAGATTGGTTTCTCATATCACGGGTTTTGTAGTGCAGCCTAATAAAGCAGTGGTAGGTGCAAATGCTTTTGCACATACCTCTGGCATTCATCAGGACGGTATCTTGAAAGCCCGCGAGACTTATGAAATCATGCGCGCCGAAGATGTAGGCTGGGCCGCCAACAAGATTGTGTTGGGTAAGTTATCTGGCCGCAATGCATTCAAGCAACGTTTGCAAGAATTGGGGATCAGCTTAGAGTCTGAAGCGGAGTTGAATGATGCCTTCATACGCTTTAAAGCCTTAGCCGATCAGAAGTCTGAAATATTTGACGAGGACATCATTGCCATCATGTCCGCTTCAGCGGCAGCAGAGGGTGGTGAGTACTATCGCTTTCTTTCGATGAGCCAGCATTCTGAAACTGGCGAGCGACCCAAGTCACGGATTACTTTCTTGGTGGGAGATCAAGAAGTGACCTCTGAGGCCGAAGGAAATGGCCCAGTGGATGCGAGCTTAAATGCGATTGAAGAAAAAGTAAAAAGTGGTGCCGAGCAATTGTTGTACTCCGTGAATGCCATTACTTCGGGGACTCAATCACAAGGCGAGGTGACTGTCCGCTTAGCAAAAGGTGGACGAATCGTGAATGGTGTAGGTACTGATCCAGACATCATTGCTGCTTCTGCTAAAGCGTACTTAGCCGCATTAAATAAATTGCATGATCCAAGCCACATCAAAATGAATGCACAGATGACGCCCTAAGCAATCAATGCCGCGTCATCTGTTGTATTCAGTGCTAGATTATTTATTCAGGTCTGAATTTTTGTAGTACTTGGTGCCTTTGCCAGTGATCTCAGCGGCAAGGCCCGAGTCTGTGAGTTGGTACATCAAGACACCAGGTGCTACTGTCACAGCATCTTGATAAGCATCGCCGTTATTCTCATATTTGGCTGAGAGCGTGGTCTGACCCCCAAAAGTCCAGCCAGAGTTTACAAAGTCATTAAGGGCTGCTTGGGTTTGGAATACAAAAATATTCTGAAATGACTTAATGCCAAAACCGATTCCTGCCTGCACCTCAGCCATGTTCATATAGACGGGCTTTTTAGAATCCTGACTGATTACGACACCACTACCAGTTCCACCTCCAGCAATCAGAATTTTCATACCGAAATTACTAAAGGTAGCGTAGCCCACAGATTTAGCTATTGCCTCTTTGGCTTTAGGCTGAACCTTATAGAGTTGATTCAGGATTTCTTGATTCTTTTTGAGGATATCGTCTCGTTGCTGTGCAACGGTTTTGTCAGGGCCAAGGATTGAAGTGAGTTGGGCAGAAACGGGCTTATTGAGGCAAAAACCCAAAATAAGGAGGGTAGCTAGGGTGCGGAAAATGGGAGACATTTTTTAAGTTCTTGATTTATATAAATATTTTATATGCAGTAGCATAAAATATATTTATAACATAAGCACAGAAGTTTCGTTATTCCCTATTGTGAGGTGTCGTCTGCTACAATTCGAGGGCTTTGATTTATAAAGCTTTTTTGTTTTATTTTGTTAATGAATGCACGACACGGATTGGGTGAAAGCTCAAGTGTTCGCAAGTAAGGAGTATTAAAAATGGCAGTTGCTGATATCAAAACGGCGGAAATCGTCAAAGAAAACGCGCGCAGCGCAAACGATACGGGTAGCCCTGAAGTTCAAGTTTCATTGCTAACAGCCCGCATCAATGAGTTAACCCCCCATTTCAAGGCTAACGCTAAAGACCATCACAGCCGTCGTGGCTTGTTGAAGATGGTTTCACGTCGCCGTCGCCTCTTGGATTACCTCAAGGGCAAAGATTTGGACCGCTATCGCGCATTGATTGAGAAATTAGGTCTCCGTAAGTAATTCTTATTGGTATGCAATGCCATCTTTCTTAGGGTTGTTTCGTAACGGAACCAGTCTTAAGCAGATGGCATGTTTTTTGGGCGCTTCAAGATTATTTGTGTAGGGGATTGTGTCATTCCAATGAGCTTCTGAAAATAGATTCAGAGTCTCCCTGGAATGGCATCCCTTGTAATCTTCAAGCGCTCCAGTGTTGTCGTGACACTGCTTTATCCCACGACAAGCGCAGTACTCATGTGAGTTCTGCGTGAACAATTTGGAGAAGATCAGAATGACAATGTTTAAAAAATCAGTAAAAAGTTTTCAATGGGGCAACCACACAGTAATCATGGAAACAGGCGAGATTGCTCGTCAATCCGGTGGTGCCGTGATCGTCAATATTGATGACACCGTAGTCATGGGAACAGTAGTTGCATCTAAGTCTGCAAAGCCAGGCCAGTCCTTTTTCCCATTGACAGTGGATTACCTAGAAAAAACGTACGCAGCAGGCAAGATTCCTGGTGGTTTCTTCCGTCGCGAAGGTCGTCCTTCAGAAGGTGAGACATTGATCTCCCGTTTGATTGATCGCCCACTGCGTCCATTATTCCCAGAAGGTTTCTTGAACGAAGTTCAAGTAGTGATTCATGTGTTGTCAATCAACCCTGATGTTCCTTCTGATATTCCAGCTTTGATCGCTGCATCAGCAGCCTTGGCAATTTCCGGTATTCCGTTCGCTGGCCCAGTTGGCGCTGCACGCGTTGGTTATGCTAATGGTCAATATCTTTTGAACCCAACTCGTCCAGAGCAAGCTACTAGCGAACTCGATTTGATCGTGGCTGGTACACAAGCTGCTGTGTTGATGGTTGAGTCAGAAGCCAATCAATTATCTGAAGAAATCATGTTGGGCGCGGTTGTTTATGGTCATGACCAAATGCAAACTGCCATCAATGCAATCAATGAATTGGTGACTGAAGCTGGCAAGCCAGAGTGGGATTGGACTGCAGCTCCTAAAGATGAGCCATTTATCGCCAAGGTCACAGCAATCGCTGAAGGCCCATTGCGTGAGGCTTATCAGATTCGTCAAAAAGGCGCTCGTTCAGACAAGCTCAAAGAAATTACTAAAACAGTCGTGGCTAAGTTGTCAGAAGAGGGTGATGTTGATGCAGTAGCGGTTAACGATATCTTGTTTGAAATTGAAGCGAAGATTGTCCGTAGTCAGATTTTGAATGGCGAGCCACGGATTGATGGTCGCGATACACGCACTGTGCGTCCGATTGAAATTCGTAATGGCGTATTGCCACGGACACACGGTTCAGCATTGTTTACCCGTGGTGAAACTCAAGCATTGGTAGTCGCTACTTTAGGTACTGCACGTGACGAGCAAATTATTGATGCGCTCGAAGGCGAGTACCGTGATCGCTTTATGTTCCACTACAACATGCCTCCGTTCGCTACTGGCGAAACTGGTCGTGTCGGTAGCCCAAAGCGTCGTGAAATTGGTCACGGTCGTTTGGCTAAGCGCGCATTGATTCCAGTATTGCCAAGTGCAGAAGATTTTGCGTACAGCATTCGGGTAGTTTCAGAAATCACTGAGTCCAATGGTTCTTCATCGATGGCTTCCGTTTGCGGTGGCTGTTTGGCAATGATGGACGCTGGTGTGCCAATTAAGGCGCACGTTGCTGGTGTTGCAATGGGCTTGATCCTCGACGGCAATCGTTTTGCTGTCTTGACTGATATCTTGGGTGATGAAGATCACTTAGGTGATATGGACTTCAAAGTAGCCGGTACTGCTAACGGTATTACTGCTTTGCAAATGGATATTAAAGTTCAAGGTATCACTAAAGAAATTATGCAAGTTGCTTTGGCGCAGGCTAAAGAAGGTCGTTTGCACATTTTGAGCAAGATGCAAGAAGCGATGGGTTCAGTTCGCACTGAATTATCAGCACATGCTCCACGCATGGTGTCTTTCAAGATCCATCCAGACAAGATTCGTGAAGTCATCGGTAAAGGCGGAGCAACAATTCAGGCCTTGACTAAAGAAACCGGTTGCAGCATCGATATTAAAGATGACGGTACAGTAACGATCGCTTCTACTAGCGCTGAAGGCATGGCTGAAGCCAAAGCCCGTATCGAAGGCATTACTGCTGAAGCTGAAGTCGGTAAGATCTACGAAGGTCCAGTGGTCAAGTTGCTCGAGTTTGGTGCTTTGGTCAACATTCTGCCTGGTAAAGATGGTCTCTTGCACATCTCAGAAATTTCAACTGAGCGTGTCAAAGAAGTAAAAGATTACTTGCAAGAAGGCCAAGTGGTGCGCGTGAAGTTGTTGGCTGCGGATGAGCGTGGTCGTTTGCGCTTGTCACTTAAAGCTGCCATGGCAGAAGAAGGCGGCACGATTGCTCCTTTGGCTGCAGCTGAAGCTGCTCCCGAAGTTGCTCCAGCCACTGACGAAACAGCTTAAGTAAACTTTAGCAAACCTCAGTAAACCTCAGTTAACGATCAAGACTTTCTATGCGCGTCATTGAGATCAAAGAATATGGTGCACCAGAGATGTTGGTGCCTACCACTCGCCCAGACCCAGCGGTTCCGACTGCTGGTACTGGCGAGGTATTGATTCGGGTGCTGGCTGCTGGAATTAATCGCCCTGACGTTTTACAGCGTAAAGGCTTTTATCCAGTGCCTGCAGGCGCTTCTGATATTCCTGGTCTTGAAGTGGCCGGTGAAATTATTGGTGGTGACTTAGCACATGCTGATAATGCATTTGGTCTTAAGCTGGGCGATAAGGTATGCGCCCTTGTGCAAGGTGGTGGCTACGCAGATTTGTGTATCGCCCCGATCGCACAGTGCTTGCCATATCCCACAGGATTTACCGATCGAGAAGCCGCCGCTTTACCTGAAACTTTCTTCACCGTCTGGAGCAATGTCTTCATGCGGGGTGAATTGGCTGAAGGTGAAACGCTATTAGTGCAGGGTGGTTCCAGTGGTATTGGTGTCACTGCCATTCTGATTGCGAAAGCCATGGGTCATACCGTATTTGTGACTGCTGGTACAGATGAGAAATGCGCTGCTTGTGTGAAGTTAGGTGCCGACTTAGCAATTAACTATAAGACGCAAGATTTTGTTGAAGAAATCAAAAAAGCCACTGCTGGCAAAGGCGTTAATGTCATTCTTGATATGGTGACTGGCGCTTATGTGCAACGTGAGATTGATTGCTTAGCTGATGATGGTCGGATTGTGATTATCGCCATCCAAGGTGGATCCAAAGCAGAAGTAAGTACCAATCAAATTTTGCGCCGTCGTTTAACGATTACCGGTTCAACTTTGCGGCCACGTCCTGTTTCGTTTAAGAAGCAAATTGCTCAGCAATTACACGCGCGTATTTGGCCCTTGCTCGATGCAGGTAAGTTAAAGCCTGTGATTTATAAAACCTTCCCAATGGATCAAGCTTCTGTTGCTCATGCTTTGATGGAATCATCAGAGCACGTTGGCAAGATAGTGTTGACTGTTTAAGAGATAGGTCACAAAGTCATGCGTCCCCTTATCGTCATTGCCAATTGGAAAATGAATGGCAGTTTGGCCGGCAATGAAAGCTGGATCAAGATTGTTTGCAAAGGTATGGAACAGGGTATGCCAGCTGGGCGTAAATTTTCTGTTTGTGCCCCAGCGCCTTATTTAGCTCAATGCAATACCTTGATTGATCAATGCTCTTTGGCATTTTTGAGCTTAGGCGCACAAGATGTTTCAGCATATGGCTCTGGTGCTTATACGGGTGAGTCTTCAGCAAGTATGCTTAAAGAGCTGGGTTGCACCTATGTCATCGTTGGTCACTCAGAGCGTCGTCGTATGCACCATGAGACTGACGGCTTAGTGGCTGAAAAAGCCTTGCAGGTTCTTGATCACGGCATGACCCCAGTGATTTGTGTTGGTGAGTCTGCAGATGAACGAAATTCTGGCAGGGCGGTTGAAGTAGTGCGCGGCCAAATTGCGAAGCAGGTCACTGTTCTTCAAGACCGCTTGGCCGATTGCTTGATTGCCTACGAGCCAGTATGGGCTATTGGCAGTGGCAAAGTGGCTACTGCTCAACTGGCGCAGGATATGCACCGCGCGATTCGTTTGCAGTTAGCGGAGTTTGATGAAGACGTGGCTTCCCATGTGGGAATTTTGTATGGCGGTAGCGTTAAGCCAGACAATGCCGTTGAATTGTTTGCAATGCCTGATATTGATGGCGGATTGATTGGGGGTGCTTCATTGAACCCGCAGGATTTCTTAGCCATTTGTCAGGCATAAATATTTTTATTTGGAGATAAGTCATGGAATGGTTGAAGACTTTATTGATCGTATTGCAGATTATTTCTGCATTGGCGATCATCCTGTTGGTATTGCTCCAACAGGGCAAGGGTGCTGATATGGGCGCTGCTTTTGGCTCAGGATCATCAGGTAGTCTTTTTGGCGCAAGTGGCTCAGCTAATTTCTTGTCCCACACCACCGCTGTTTTTGCTGCTGTGTTCTTTATTTGTACTTTAGGCATTACCTGGCTGGGCAATAAGAAGGAAGTAAGTCCTGGTGTTTTATCGGGAACAGTTGCCCCAACTTCAACGCCAGTAGTTGTCCCTGTTGCGCCGGTTCAAGATCCAACAAAACCTGCTGTTCCTAAGTAAAAAAGCGGGTTTTTAGCTATTTTGCCCCTAGCGTTTCAGGGGGTTTGAGTTGTGCAATGCAGTAGAATTGACATGTTTTAAAAATGCCGACGTGGTGAAATTGGTAGACACGCCATCTTGAGGGGGTGGTGGCTTAGGCTGTGCGAGTTCGAGTCTCGCCGTCGGCACCAAAATGCGGTAATTACAGTGTATTTTGAGTGGTAATGAGTAGGTTTTTGTTGTAGATCAATTTGTGAGCTGTAGGAATCATCGATAATTTGGTTTGTTCATCAGGCGCTTCAGACAATTAACACAGGACTATTTTGAATCTTGCTAATTACTTTCCTGTTTTACTTTTTATCCTTGTAGGTATTGGGGTGGGATTAGTCCCCATGTTCCTCGGAAAAATCCTGGCTCCTTCGAGACCAGATGCTGAAAAACTCTCTCCATATGAGTGCGGTTTTGAGGCTTTTGAAGATGCACGCATGAAGTTCGACGTGCGCTATTACTTAATTGCCATTCTGTTCATCCTGTTTGACCTAGAAACTGCATTCCTATTCCCATGGGGTGTAGCTCTACGTGACATTGGCTGGTTTGGTTACGCCTCCATGGTGATTTTCCTCTTGGAATTCATTGTGGGATTTGTATATATCTGGAAAAAGGGCGCTCTCGACTGGGAGTGATAGATATGGCATTAGAAGGCGTTCTTAAAGAAGGTTTTGTTACCACTACCGCAGATCAGTTAATCAATTGGACTCGTAATGGATCTTTGTGGCCGATGACCTTTGGTCTGGCTTGCTGCGCAGTAGAGATGATGCATGCTGGCGCATCCCGTTATGACTTAGATCGTTTCGGAGTAGTGTTCCGCCCATCTCCACGTCAATCAGACTTGATGATTGTGGCTGGCACATTGACTAATAAGATGGCTCCAGCATTGCGTAAGGTCTATGACCAGATGCCTGAGCCACGCTGGGTGATCTCGATGGGCTCGTGTGCCAATGGTGGTGGTTATTACCATAACTCGTATTCAGTAGTGCGCGGTTGCGACCGCATTGTGCCGGTCGATATTTATGTTCCTGGCTGTCCGCCAACTGCAGAAGCATTGATCTACGGCATTATTCAGCTGCAAGCGAAGATCGCCCGCACCAGCACTATTGCGCGGAAGGCTTGAGATGTCAGATCGCTTAAACCAACTGGCCGCAAATCTTGAACGTGTCTTAGGTCAACGCGTACAGTCTATTGAAATCGCTTTGAGCGAAGTGACTGTCACCCTCAATGCTGATACCTATTACGAGTCAGCATTGTTATTGCGCGATGATCCTGCTTTAGCTTTTGAACAACTGATTGATTTGTGTGGCGTCGATTACCAGGGTTTTCGTGATGGCGCCTGGACTGGCAAACGTTTTGCTGCCGTATCTCATTTGCTCTCACTTGCCCATAACTGGCGCTTGCGTGTTCGTACCTTTGCACCAGATGATAGCTACCCAGTAGTCGCTTCTGTGACGCCTGTGTGGAATAGTGCTAACTGGTTTGAGCGCGAAGCCTTTGACCTCTATGGCATTTTGTTTGATGGCCATGATGACTTACGTCGCATCTTGACCGATTATGGTTTTGTAGGTCACCCATTTAGAAAAGATTTCCCAATTTCTGGCAATGTCGAAATGATTTACGACCCAGAACTCAAGCGGGTTGTATATCAGCCTGTCACCATTGAAGCGCGCGAAATTACACCACGCGTCATTAGGGAAGAGCAGTACGGAGATCCGGTATAAGCCATGGCAGAGATTAAGAACTACACCCTCAATTTTGGTCCTCAGCATCCTGCTGCACACGGCGTATTACGTTTAGTGCTTGAGCTTGATGGTGAAGTGATTCAGCGTGCTGACCCCCATATTGGTTTATTACATCGCGCGACAGAAAAATTAGCAGAGACTCGTACCTGGATTCAGAACGTACCCTACATGGATCGTTTAGATTACGTCTCGATGATGGCTAATGAACATGCTTATGTGATGGCCATTGAAAAGTTACTGCAAGTAGATGTGCCTTTACGCGCGCAATACATCCGCGTGATGTTTGATGAGTTGACCCGTCTTCTCAATCACCTTTTATGGATTGGCTGTCATGGTCTTGACGTTGGCGCGATGGCGGTCTTCTTGTACGCCTTCCGTGATCGTGAAGATATTTTCGATATGTATGAAGCGGTATCTGGCGCACGGATGCATGCTGCTTACTATCGTCCAGGCGGTGTCTATCGCGATTTGCCAGATCAAATGGCGCAGTACAGTAAGAACAAGATTCGTAGTGCCTCGGCTATCAAGCGTTTGAATGAAAACCGTAGCGGCACATTGCTCGATTTTATTGAAGAGTTCTCAAGCCGCTTTGACGGTAATGTGGATGAGTATTGCAATCTCTTAACGGATAACCGTATTTGGAAGCAGCGCTTAGTGGGTATTGGGGTTGTCACGCCTGAGCGCGCTTTACAGCTTGGCTTTACTGGGCCGATGTTACGTGGCTCTGGTATTGAGTGGGATTTGCGCAGAAAGCAACCCTACGAAACTTACGACAAACTCGAGTTTGATATTCCGGTTGGTGTGAACGGTGACTCTTATGATCGCTACTTGATTCGTATGGAAGAGATGTATCAATCTAACCGCATCATTAAACAGTGCATTGCTTGGTTAAAAGCAAACCCAGGCCCTGTCATGAGCGATAACCATAAAGTAGCTCCGCCCAAGCGCGTGGATATGAAGACCAATATGGAAGAGTTGATTCATCACTTCAAACTCTTTACTGAAGGTATGCACGTTCCAGATGGCGAAGCTTACTCAGCAGTTGAACATCCCAAAGGTGAGTTTGGTATTTACTTGATTTCTGATGGTGCTAATAAACCCTATCGCTTGAAGATTCGTGCTCCAGGATTTGTGCATCTCTCCGCAATGGACGAGATGTCACGCGGCCACATGTTGGCTGATGCCGTAACTATTATTGGTACCCAAGATATCGTATTCGGGGAGATTGACCGCTAATAGCGCGCCAAGGATTATTTAATGACAACAACTCTTCAACTTTCCGATAAAACGCTCGCAGACATTGCGCGCAATGTCGCGAAATATCCCCCAGAG
>CAIMXN010000153.1 GCA_903845455.1 uncultured beta proteobacterium
ACCATGATGACCTCGCCAACACCAGCAACCTTTGCAGGAATAGTGTTCATTAATACGGAGGAGGGATAGGCAGCTTTACCACCAGGCACATAAATGCCCACGCGATCAAGCGCCGTTACTTTTTGACCTAAGCGCGTCCCATCAGCCTCTGCGTATTCCCAAGAGTGACAACCCGCTTCAATCTTTTGTTTCTCGTGATAAAAGTGCACTCTTTGCGCAGCAATATCCAAGGCATTTTTTTGTTCTGCTGATAAACCTTGGTAGGCTTGTTCTAGTTCTTTACGAGGAATTTCTAGGTTTGCAATGCTAGCAACATTCAAGCGATCAAATTGCTTTGTAAAAGCCAGAATCGCCTCATCGCCCTTCGCTTTGACTTCTGCCAAGATTTTGACAACAACAGCATCAATCGCTTCATCATCAGCCATCGGTAAAGAAAGGCTAGATAAAAGTGTTTCTTTAAATTTTGCGTCTTTGCTGTTTAAACGCTTCACTTGAATATCTACTGAGGGCATTTGACGATTCGTCTTATTCTGGTCTTTACTTCAGCAGCTCAAAGAAGGGCTGCAACTGTGCACGTTTCCGTTTATACGAAGCTTGATTAACAACCAAACGTGCACTGATATCGGCAATCGGCTCCACCTCTACTAAACCATTAGCACGTAATGTATTACCTGTTGAGACGAGATCCACGATGGCATCGGCTAGACCAACCAAAGGCGCAAGTTCCATAGAGCCATATAGATGAATCGTATCAATGTGTACACCTTTGTTAGCAAAGTGCTCACGGGCGCAGTTCACATACTTAGTGGCTACCTTCAAACGAGAGCCCTGCTGAACAGCGGCCGCGTAATCAAATCCTTCACGTACTGCTACTGACATACGACACTTAGCAATATTCAGATCAAATGGCACATACAAGCCATCAGTCCCATTTTCCATGAGGACATCCAAGCCAGCGACACCGAAGTCAGCGCCACCAAACTGCACATAGGTTGGCACATCCGAGGCGCGGACAATGATCAAGCGTACCTCTGGATTGGAGGTCTCAATGATGAGTTTGCGTGATTTTTCAGGATCTTCGAGCGGCCGAATACCGATCTTGGACAAGATCTCAGCAGTTTCTTCGAAAATTCGTCCCTTCGAGAGGGCTAAAGTCAATTTCATGAACTAATTATCTACCAGGCTTACTTCACCCGCTGGATATTGGCCCCCAAGAGGGTCAGCTTTTGCTCCATACGGTCATAACCGCGATCTAGGTGATAAATCCGATCGACCTGGGTTTCTCCCTGAGCAGCTAAACCCGCAATCACCAAACTAGCAGATGCCCTCAGGTCTGTTGCCATTACCACTGCCCCAGAAAGCTTTTCTACACCTTGGGCAATAGCGGTATTACCTTCAATCGCAATATCAGCCCCCAGGCGATTAAGCTCCTGAACATGCATAAAACGATTTTCAAAGATGGTTTCCGTAATCGTGGAGCTACCGCTAGCCACTGCGTTCACTGCCATGAGCTGAGCCTGCATGTCCGTTGGAAAGGCAGGGTACTCTGAAGTCCTAAAACTGACTGCCTTCGGACGAGCCCCCATGGATGCCTTGATCCAATCAGACCCAATCTCTACCTGTAAACCGGCTTCTTTTAGCTTAACGATCACTGCATCCAAGGTATCAGGACGACACTGCTTTACCAATACCTCACCACCTGTTGCCGCGACCGCACACAAGAAAGTACCGGCCTCAATCCGATCTGGGATAACCGAATGTTCAGCACTATGTAACTTTTCTACGCCTTCAACGACGAGGCGGTCACTACCAATGCCAGTAATTTTGGCACCCATCTTGACTAACAACTCAGCCAAGTCACCAACCTCTGGCTCACGTGCAGCATTTTCTAAAATGGTCGTGCCAGTTGCCAAAGTAGCAGCCATTAATAAATTTTCTGTACCAGTGACCGTGATCATGTCAGTCAAAATCGAAGCTCCCTGTAAACGATCTTCAGGAGATTTAGTCGCTGCCTGAATGTAGCCGCTTTTAATCTTGATCGTGGCACCCATGGCTTTTAAGCCCTTGATGTGCTGATCTACTGGCCGCGCACCAATGGCACAACCTCCAGGCAAAGAGACTTTTGCGCTATGCATTCTGGAGAGCAATGGTCCCAATACCAGGATAGAAGCGCGCATGGTTTTCACCATTTCGTAAGTTGCTTCAGAGCTTTTAATATTCGCAGCATTTAACACTAAGTGACTACGGTCAGCCACATTAGGAAAACTCACTGCCACACCAATTTCTTGCAAGAGCTTAAGCATCGTGCGCACGTCCTGAAGGTCAGGTACATTGCGCAACACGATAGATTCGTCAGTTAACAAGCAGGCGCACAGAATTGGTAGTGCCGCATTTTTGGCGCCAGCAATCAGTACCTCACCCTTGAGAGGTGTGCCACCAACCATCCGTAATTTATCCATGAATCAATTCCACTATTTATGCTGCTGAATTTTTCGCAAACTCTTCAGGAGTAAATGCTTTGATCGACAAGGCATGTACCTCAGCCTTCATGCGGTCGCCCATCGCAGCATAGACTAGTTGATGACGCTGCACTAAACGCTGACCCTCAAATTCTGGACTCACGACGGTGGCAAAAAAATGCTGCCCATCACCCTCAACCTGAATATGGGTGCAAGTAATTCCTTGCTTGATATAGCCCTCAATCTGTTCGGGGGTTGGCAACATCTTTATCTCCTGGAAAATCTATCAAATACAAATATGTTTACTAGTGTCTTAGCTTGTAACCAGTTTGCAGCATACGTAAGGCAATTGCAGAAACCACCACGAAGAAACATAAAACAATTGCAAAGCTATTCCATGGGGAAATATCGGATACTCCAAAGAAGCCATAACGGAATCCATCAATCATATAAAGAAAGGGATTGAACTGGGATACCACCTGCCACGCAGGAGGTAAAGAATGGATTGAATAGAACACACCTGACAACATCGTGGCAGGCATGATGATGAAGTTCTGAAACGCAGCCAACTGGTCATATTTATCAGCCCAGATTCCAGCAATCAAACCTAGGCTGCCTAGAATTGCAGCGCCTAAAAATGCAAATGTCAAAATCCATAGTGGGTATTCAAGCGCTGGTGGCGAAATCCAAGCAGTGATTAAAAATACACCTAGCCCCACAACTACTCCACGAAAAACTGCCGCCAATATATAAGCAGCGTAAAACTCCAAATGACTTAATGGCGCCAGTAAGACAAAGACAAGGTTGCCAGTCACTTTGGACTGAATCAATGACGAGGAGGTATTGGCAAAAGCG
>CAIMXN010000154.1 GCA_903845455.1 uncultured beta proteobacterium
TCAAGCTGGGTGATACCAATTCCACTAAAACTCAGCAGGGTAAGAAGCACGAGACCTATCGCTATAGATCCAGCCAGCCCCACTACTTTTGCGCCAAGTAGATTGAGTAGCGTAAAGAGCATGACTAATGCGGCCCCAATCAATTTAAGCTCTAAAGCATTAAAGAAATTGCCAGTCAAAACGGTAATAAATTCAGAAAATCCTGCGGCATATAGCGCCGTGGAAATTAAAAATCCCAGGTAAAAGAACAAATTCATCCAGCCTGCAATAAAGCCATTGCCATAAGCTGAGACGATATATCCGGCAGGTCCGCCACTCACAGGAAAAGCAGCACTCATTTTTGCGCAGGAATACACCGTAAAAAATACAGCAATACCCGCTAATAAAAAGGCGCTAGGAAAATGCGCGCCAGAAGTCAGATTGGCATATCCCAATACTGTAAAAAGTCCTGAGCCCATCATGCCGCTTAAGCTCATCGTAGTAGCCGAAATTAAACCAATATTTTGCGAGTTCTGGGCTTGGGGTGCCATCGGGTTGTCCATAAATCCTTAAGGCCTGTCTGATGAGCGTTGAAAAGCTTGAGCTTTGCAGTATTACATTAATTCGAGACTAGACCACCATGCCTCAGCAGTGCGTCAATGCTGGGCTCACGACCACGGAAGGCTTTAAAAGATTCCGCAGCAGGGCGGCTGCCACCAACTTCTAGAATTTCTTGGCGATAGCGTTTACCAGTATCACTATCTAGTACGCTACCACTGAGCTTGGCTGCCTCTTCAAATGCTGAGTAAGCATCCGCAGACAGCACTTCAGCCCATTTATAGCTGTAGTAACCCGCAGCGTAGCCACCAGCAAAGATATGGCTAAACGAATTGATCCAACGAGAGATCTCTGGCTGCGGGATGATATTAAATTCTGCAGCGATTTTTCTGGAGACCTCTAGCACGGCTTTACCTTGGGCATTCTCAGCATCGAAGGTTGAATGTAGTCGCCAATCGGTTAATGACATAACGATTTGACGTAATGTTCCCAAGCCATTCTGGAAATTCTTGGCAGCTAGCATTTTTTCAAATAAAGCTTTGGGTAGTGGCTTGCCGGTCTGTGCATGCGCAGTCATTTTTTCCAATACTTCCCATTCCCAGCAGAAGTTTTCCATAAATTGACTTGGTAACTCTACGGCATCCCATTCAACCCCATTGATCCCAGAAACTCCTAAAGCCCCTACCTGAGTCAAAAGGTGATGCAAGCCATGACCACTTTCATGGAAGAGGGTGATGACATCATCGTGTGTGATGGTAGGTTGACGCAGTTGGCCATCTACCTTTACTGGTGGGGCAAAATTACATACTAAATAAGCCACCGGAATCTGAATTTCCCCATTGGCTAACTCGCGTCTACCGCGCGCATCATCCATCCAGGCGCCACTGCGTTTACCAGGGCGTGCGTAGGGATCTAAATAAAAATAGGCAACAATTTCACCATCCTCATTACTTACTGAGAAGGACTGAACGTCAGCATGCCAAGTTGGCAAGTCAGCTTGATTGATCTTGACGCCAAACAGTGTCTGAATCACTCCAAACAAACCTTCGAGTACTTTTGGTAATGGAAAATATTGTTTGAGCTCATTTTCAGAAAAAGAGTAACGCGCTTGCTTAAGCTTTTCTGAGCAATAGGGGATATCCCAAGGCTGTAGAGCATCTTGAAGTTTGAGCTCAGTTTTTGCAAATTCCTGTAATTCATCCCAATCTTTTTGGGCAAAGGGTTTTGATTTCTGAGCAATATCGCCCAAAAACTGATCCACTTCAGTAACGGTATTGGCCATCTTGGGCGCTATGCTCAATGCTGCATAATTCTTAAAGCCCAACATGCGAGCCTCTTCATCGCGCAGACGCAGTTGCACCAACATATTCTCAGTGTTATCCCACTCTAGCTTGCCATTGGTAAATTGGGGTGCTAATTCAGAAGCGCGGGTAACGTAGGCCTGGTACATCAATTCGCGTAAGGCACGCGTTTCTGAATACTGCATTACAGGATAGTAAGAAGGAAAATGCAAAGTAAAGGCCCAGCCCTTTACATTCTTGAGCTGTGCGGTATCAGCTGCCGCCGCAATGGCATCATCTGGCAATCCAATAAGCTCAGCTTGATTTGTGATCACATGAACAAAGCCATCAGTAGCATCTAAGACGTGATCAGAAAACACTTTGCCAAGATTGGCTTGCTCATCTTGAATTTGCGAGAAACGGGGTTTTTCCTCTTCTGAGAGTTCGGCACCACCCAAGCGAAAATCGCGTAAAGAGTTTTCGATGACTTTTTTCTGAGCCATAGTGAGCTCAGAAAATTGGGCGCTCATATTGAGTACTTTAAACTTTTCATAGAGTGCCAGATTTTGGCTTAAGCTAGAAAAAAATGCCGTTACCTGCGGAAGCATCACGCCATAGGCAGATCGCAGCTCGGGAGTATCTGCCACACCTTTTAAGTGAGAGATAACACCCCAAGATCTTCCCAGGGATTCTGTGGCATCTTCCAGCGGTTCTGCTAATGCATTCCAAGTACAAGCAGTGCTTGAAGCGGTAGCATTTTGGACTGCAGATTCTGCTTGTGTGAGCAAGAAAGAAATGGCTGGATCTATATGCTCGGGTTTAACCTCTGCATAAGTAGGAATGCCACGACCAAAAGTAATTAGTGGATTGTTCAGTAAATGAGAGGGTATAGAAATAGTCATCCCTCTAGCTTACTGTAATGCGGCAAATCTTGCTAAATGACCCTGAGCGCTTAGTTACTTCTTTGCTGCTTTTTCAGCTGCCTCAAGGGTGTTCATGAGGAGCATGGTGATGGTCATTGGGCCAACACCGCCAGGAACTGGTGTAATCCAACCGGCGATATATTTAGCTGCATCAAAGTCTACATCGCCACACAACTTACCATCTGGCAAACGATTGATTCCCACGTCAATGACGACAGCACCATTTTTGACCATGTCGCCGCTAATCATTCTGGGTTTGCCAGTAGCGACTACTAAGATATCGGCATCTTTAGTGTGATGTGCTAAATCACGAGTTTTACTATTGCAAATGGTCACTGTTGCACCAGCTTGCAATAACAACATCGCCATGGGTTTACCAACAATATTAGAGGCGCCAACAATGACTGCGCGGGCACCACGAATCGGATAGTCAATACTTTCTAAAAGCTTCATGCAGCCGTAAGGAGTGCAGGGCTTAAATTCTGGTTGACCGACCATTAAGGCACCAGCATTGGCTACATGAAAGCCATCAACATCTTTTTCAGGGGTAATTGCTTCTAGTACACGCTCGCTGGCAATATGTTCTGGCAGTGGTAGTTGCACCAAGATCCCATGGATAGAGGGATCTGCATTGAGGGTTGCAATCCGAGCGAGTAATGCTTCTTCGCCCAATTCAGTGGTATAGCGCTCGAGTACCGAATGAAAGCCCACGTCTTCACAGGCTTTCACTTTATTGCGAACATAAACCTGACTGGCGGGATTATCGCCAACCACAATGACTGCTAGACCTGGTCTTACGCCTTTGGCAGTAACAATCGCACTGCGGGCAGCAATCTCTGCTCGAATCTTCTTAGAAAGGAGGGTACCGTCAAGGAGTTGCGCTGGCATAACAGTAGACAATGAATTAGTTGGGTTGAGGATCAGATAAGGCAAGGCGGAGCAAATCTGCCACCGTATTGACATTCAATTTTTCCATAATATTGGCACGGTGTGCTTCAACCGTTTTAATGGAGATTCCCAGATCATCGGCGATTTGTTTATTTAAGCGTCCCGCCACAATTCTTTCAAGTACCTGGCGCTCACGACCAGTGAGCTTGCTCAATAGGCTTTGGGTAATCTTGCGTTGGCTTGCTTGGGAGTAATCGATGCGCGCTTTTGCAAACATGCGATCAACCAGTCCACAGAGATCATTTTCTTTAAATGGTTTTTCTATGAAATCAACTGCACCCCGTTTCATGGTAGAAACTGCCATCGAGACATCACCATGGCCAGTGATGAATGCCACTGGCATAGGAAGATGTTCACTAAGCAAACGTTCCTGCAGTTCTAGACCAGACATTCCTGGCATCCGCACATCCAAAATAGCGCAAGAGATAGTGGACTTGTCCGTGCTTTGCAAGGATTGGAGAAAGCGTTCCGCACTAGCGTGACAACGTACTACATAGCCATTACTTTCCAGTAACCATGTGAGCGAATCTCGAACCGCTTCATCGTCATCTACAACATAGACAACTTCGGCTTGGTTTGGTTTTGTCGCAGTGCTGATATTCATAGAGGGTCTCGTGCGGTAAGTCTAGGTACGTCGGTTAAACATCTGCCTTTGAATCGGGTGACTCTAGGGGTAATAATATTGTAAAGGTGCAGCCAACCAGCTTGGTATGTTCTGGATCCATATGATTTTTGGCCCAAAGGCGACCATGGTGGGATTCAATGATAGAGCGACAAATGTTCAAACCCATCCCCATGCCCTCCACTTTGGTGCTGAAAAAGGGCTCAAACATCCGCTGGGTTACGGATTCTGCAATACCAGCGCCCGCATCAGTCACCCGAATTCGGAGCATGGCAGGGAAGGTGCTGGTATCAAGATCTGCAGCAATTTTGACTGGAGGTGCTGACCAGCGGGAAGAAAGGGGATAAACGTCTCGCAGACTATCTAAGGAGTTTTTCAGGAGATTGACTAAAACTTGCAGAATCAAGACTGGATCAAGGTCTACATTGGGTAGATTTTCGTCAACATAAGAAGAGATGCTTAGACGCTGACGGTGGGCTTCAATTTCCATTAGGCCGACTGCGTCATTAATGATGTCGCCAATGCTACAGGATTTGCGTTGCGGCTCACTTCTTTTTACAAAGCCGCGAATGCGTTGAATAATCGTGCCAGCACGAAGGGCTTGTGCTGATGCTTTCTCCAGGGCTGGCAAGATATCTTTATTAATTTCTGGATCAACTTGTGCCTTGAGCCGCTTAGCAACTCCCATGCAGTAATTTGAGATGGCAGCAAGTGGTTGATTTAATTCGTGCGCAAGTGAAGAGGCCATTTCACCCATCGTGGTAAGACGACTGGTAAATTGCATACGTTCCTCTTGTTGGCGATTGAGATCATCTGCTTCTTTGCGAAGTGTGATATCGGTGGCAATCAAGAGTTGCGCTAAATGACCATCTACCCAAGGAATAAAGCGGCGACGGACCTCGTACCATTTTGATCCGTTATCTTGCAGTTGCACTTCTTCTGACTCAGACTCTTGATACAGTGAGGAAGGAGGAATTCCTGGGGTCTTATCACTCGATTCCTCCGCAAGTGTTTGCATGGTGTTGTATGCAATTTCACCACCTGCTAAATTTAAATGTCCTTCTGGAGTTTCTCCAAAGCGCTCACGGTAGAAGCGGTTTGCAAATAGCAATGCTCCAGTCTCAATCGAGGCTACCGAAACGGCAGCATCAAGACCTTCTAGTACTGTCACAAAACGTTCCTGTGAGGCTACCAATTCTTCACGAATTTTTCTTGGTTCAGAGATATCAATTAAAGAAGTTACCCAGCCGGTTTGATCCCCTTTTTCACTGATCAATGGGGCAATAAAAGTCCGCGTCTGAATCTGGGAACCATCACGCCGCAACACGCTGCCCTCAATGCCGCCTTTCATTGTGGAGCCATTATTTAACTCCAGCGCGCGATTCATTTTTTCAGTGAGTTCATCCTTCCTGCCCTCAGGCCAGAAGGGGAATGGGGGTTTGAGACCGATTAATTCTTTTGCAGACCAACCCGTCATTTCGCAGAAGGCTCGATTCACATAGGTAATTCTTTTCTCCATATCGTGAGCTCGTATTCCCACTGGAGTGGAATTCTCCATCGCACTTCGAAAGTTGGTTTCAGTACGAAGATTGGCTTCTGCTTCTTGACGCACTTGCATTTGTTTTAAAACTGACCACAGACTCCAGATCACAAATGCACTTAATCCCAGTACAACCCCAATCAACATTCTGAATGTGAGGTTTGTGGGAGGAGGATAGGTATCAATGCGCAACACAAGATTAGGGCTTAGTACTCCAATATCCAAACTGGTTTGATTGCTAAACGAGCGCCTTGGTGTGTCACGATCAGAAGAAATGGCTAAGATTTTTTCGTTATCGGTTAAGAGTGTGAAGCGATATTGAGCCTTAAGTTCCCGAGGAATGACATCTAGAATTCCTTGAGCCGTGTAAAGCGCCGCTAGAGTGCCAGTAATTTCACCGCCATTAATAGTAGGAACGACTTGCCAGAAGACCGTTTTTCTTTCTCTAGCTAGTGGCTCATCGCTGGTTAGATGTAAGGTGATAAATGAACTGTATGCAGGTCGATTTGCTAGCCTACTTAATTCAATGGTTTTTTTCAGCTCACGATTGATTGGGATGGCGCTCTCGGTTTTCTCATACCAATCCGCTTTATTGCCACTGACTGGAATTGTCCATTGGCGTATATTTTTTTCATTGAGCCAAATAATTTGGGCAATTTCATGGTTTCCAAATACCAATGTTTCGGCCTGATCAAGGGCGCTCGCCCTTAATTTTTCTTGCTCATTACTCGCTGCTAAATCCCTACCGATGGAGATTAAATTGTCTGCGTTATTAGTAAAACGCAATTGAATACGTTGCTTTGCAAACGATAACTCTCTAAACAGAGCGGATTCTTGTTGAGTTTTCTCTTGTAGTTGTAGGGTGCCCAAAATAATCCCCATGACCGCTGTAAAGATCACAATCGCTATTAGTGGGGTGTAAACAAGCTTAAAGCCCCGTATTTTGCGGAGCCATTGAATTGGGCTGAGTTGCCAGATTGAAAAACGCTTGAATTTCATGGAATTTACCCATTTTGCCTGATTGGATGTTAATTCCCATGTTTTTCAAGGATTTAGATGCATTGCAATAAATTACCACATTATGAGAAATACTATCATTATGTGAAAAATTCCTTGTTTACACCCATATACCTTCCTAGAATATTACCTATAAAGTTAATCATTAAAAACAATAGTTCCTATGGAGGCAGGTTATGGCGGCAGTTCCAGATCAAATATTAGGTAAAACAAGCACTCAGGATACGGATCCTGTAGAGACTCAAGAGTGGTTGCAAGCGCTAGATGGTGTTATTAAAGCTGAGGGACCAGAAAGAGCTGCTTACTTAATTGACCAGCAGATTTCTCATGCGCGTGTCAGCGGAGTTAATCAACCATTTCATGCTGAAACACCTTACATCAATACGATTCCTGTTGAGCAACAAGCACGTTTGCCAGGTGATCAACAAGTTGAGCATCGGATTCGTTCTTATACGCGTTGGAATGCCATGGCCATGGTCTTACGCGCTAATAAAGATACGAATGTCGGTGGTCATATTTCTTCATTTCAGTCTGCAGCAACTTTGTATGACGTTGGCTTTAATCATTTCTGGCACGCACCATCGCCTGAGCATGGTGGTGATCTCATTTTTGTTCAGGGACATTCGGCACCAGGCGTCTATGCACGCGCATACATGTTGGGTCGGTTAAGCGATGAACAACTCAATAATTTCCGTCAAGAAGTTGGCGGTAAAGGAATTTCAAGCTACCCACATCCATGGCTAATGCCAGATTTCTGGCAGTTCCCAACGGTGTCAATGGGTCTTGGCCCAATCATGGCGATTTATCAAGCGCGCTTTATGCGCTATTTGCAAGATCGTGGCTTTGCTCAAACAGAGGGCAGAAAAGTCTGGGCCTTTTTAGGTGATGGCGAAACAGATGAGCCTGAGTCATTAGGTGCCATCGGTATGGCAGGTCGTGAAAAACTCGACAACCTTATTTTCGTTGTTAACTGCAATTTACAACGCTTGGATGGTCCGGTTCGTGGTAACGGCAAAATTATCCAAGAGTTGGAAGGTGAGTTCCGTGGTGCCGGTTGGAATGTAATCAAAGTAGTTTGGGGTGGTCAGTGGGATGCTCTATTTGCGCGTGATAAAAAAGGGATCTTGATGCAACGTCTCGGCGAGATCGTTGATGGTCAATACCAGACAATGAAAGCCAAGCATGGTGCTTATGTTCGTGAGACTGTATTCAATAGCCCAGAACTAAAAGCTTTAGTGAGTGATTGGAGTGACGATGAAATTTGGGCACTGAATCGTGGTGGCCATGATCCTCACAAAGTTTATGCAGCCTTTAATGCAGCTGTAAACCATAAAGAGCAGCCTACAGTGATCTTGGCTCACACTATTAAAGGTTACGGTATGGGTGGTTCTGGTGAGGCGATGAATATTGCGCACCAAGCTAAGAAAATGAATGACGATGACGTACGTCGTTTCCGCGATCGTTTTGAAATCCCTGTAAAAGATAATGAGTTAGATGAAATGCCGCTAGTGAAATTTGCTGATGGCAGCGTCGAGCTCGAGTACATGAGAGCCCGCCGTCAAGAGTTGGGAGGTTATTTACCGCAACGTCGTACCAAGGCTGAGAGTTTGCCGGTTCCGCCATTGGATACTTTTGCACCATTGCTTGAGGCAACAGCTGAAGGTCGTGAGATTTCAACAACGATGGCCTTTGTGCGCATGCTCAATACGATCGTGCGAGATAAAGTGTTAGGTAAGCGTGTTGTGCCAATTGTTCCTGACGAATCCCGTACCTTTGGTATGGAGGGCATGTTCCGCCAACTTGGTATTTGGAATCAACTAGGCCAGCTTTATACCCCAGAAGATCACGATCAATTGATGTTCTATAAAGAGGATAAGCACGGTCAGATCTTGCAAGAGGGGATTAATGAAGCTGGCGGTATGTGTGATTGGATTGCTGCAGCTACTTCTTACTCTACGCATGGTGTACCCATGTTGCCTTTCTATATCTTCTATTCCATGTTTGGATTTCAGCGTATCGGTGATTTAGCGTGGGCTGCTGGTGATATGCGGAGTCGCGGCTTCTTACTGGGTGGTACTGCCGGTAGAACCACCTTAAATGGCGAAGGTTTGCAACATGAAGATGGCCATAGCCAAGTATGGAGCGCTTCCGTGCCAAACTGTATTAGCTATGATCCCACCTTCTCCTTTGAGGTTGCTGTTGTTATTCAAGATGGTATGCGTCGGATGTTGGAAGTTCAGGAGGACGTGTACTACTACATTACTTTGATGAATGAAAATTATGTGCATCCAGCAATGCCCAAGGGGGCTGAGCAGGACATCATTAAAGGGATGTACAAGCTGACCTCAGTAGGTGATGCTAATGCCAAGTTGCGCGTGCAATTACTGGGTTCTGGAACGATCTTCCGTGAAGTCATTGAAGCAGCTGAGATGTTGCAAAAAGACTGGGGTGTTGCCTCTGATTTATGGGGATGCCCAAGTTTCACAGAACTAGGACGTAATTGGACCGCGGTTCATCGCGAGAACCTTCTCAATCCTGCTGCGACACCAGTGTTGTCTCATGTAGAGAAGTGCCTCAAAGATACAACCGGCCCAGTCATCGCTGCTACTGACTATGTGCGTTTATTTCCTGAACAAATTCGTCCGGCCATTCAGCATATGGGCCGTCGTTATGAAGTGCTCGGTACTGATGGTTTTGGTCGTTCTGATACGCGTGAGAAATTACGTGACTTCTTCGAAGTGGATCGTCGCTGGGTGGTATTGACTGCCTTGAGATCTTTAGCTGATGCTGGACAGTTTGATCGTCAAAAGCTTGCTGAAGCCATCAAGAAATATGGCATCGATACAACTAAACCCAACCCAATGACGGTTTGATAAGAGACTGAACATGAGCCAATTAATAGAAATTAAAGTCCCCGATATTGGGGATTACAAAGATGTGCCTGTGATCGAAGTCTTGGTTAAGGTCGGTGATACTGTTGAAAAAGAACAGTCTATCGTTGTCTTGGAGTCTGATAAGGCAACGATGGATGTCCCCTCTAGTCACTCGGGTGTCGTCAAAGAGGTGAAGATTAAAGTGGGTGATTCACTTTCCGAGGGTTCGGTCGTGATCCTGCTTGAAGAGGGTGCATCATCTTCAACCCCTGCCACAGCTCCTACAGCAGCCCCAGCTCCAGCAGTCACTGCAGCACCTCAAGCCAAGGCTCCTGTGGTCGAGCCCCCAATTAAATTAGCACCACCTCCACCGCCAGTGAGCAATACGCCGCCTCCAGCAGACGATAAGGTCAGTCATGCAAGTCCGTCAGTACGCAAATTTGCGCGCGAGCTTGGCGTCACGGTTTCTCAAGTTAAAGGTAGCGGTCCAAAAGGCCGTATTACGCAGGATGATGTGCAAGCCTTTATAAAAGCAGCGATGAGTAGTGGTGGCAATGCCAGTGCTTCATCTGGTGGAAGCTTAGGTGGCTTGAATTTAATTCCTTGGCCCAAAGTTGATTTTGCTAAGTTTGGTGAAATCGAGCGTCAACCACTCAATCGCATTAAGAAACTCACTGCTGCTAACTTAGGCCGCAACTGGGTCATGATTCCTGCGGTGACTTACCACGAAGATGCAGACATCACCGATTTAGAAGCTTTCCGTGTTCTGACCAATAAAGAGAATGAAAAGAAGGGCGTCAAGATTACGATGTTGGCGTTCATCATGAAGGCCGCTGTTGCTGCACTGAAAAAATATCCTGATTTCAATAGCTCGCTCGATGGTGATGACTTGGTGATTAAGAAATATTTCAATATTGGTTTTGCTGCCGATACGCCAAGTGGCTTAGTAGTTCCAGTCATTCGGGATGTCGATAAAAAAGGCATCTTTGAAATTGTCAAAGAAACTTCCGACTTAGCTGCGCTTGCGCGTGACGGCAAACTGAAGCCCGATCAAATGCAGGGTGCTAGTTTCACGATCTCTTCATTAGGTGGCATTGGAGGTACTTACTTTGCGCCCATCGTTAATGCACCAGAGGTTGCTATCTTAGGCGTTAGTAAAGCTGCCATGAAACCAGTTTGGGATGGTAAGCAATTTATACCACGCTTAATTTGCCCATTGTCGTTGACCGCCGATCACCGTGTAATTGATGGTGCTCTTGCGACTCGCTTTAATGTTTATGTTGCCCAACTCTTGTCCGACTTCCGTCGTGCAATTCTGTAAGGGGGATCTATGTCAAAGCAGATGATCCTCGTCCCAGATATTGGTGATTACTCCGATATACCAGTGATTGAAGTATTAATTAAGGTGGGTGATGTCATTGAAAAAGAGCAGCCTTTATTAGTGCTTGAATCTGATAAAGCTACGATGGAAATTCCTGCTGATGCAGCAGGAACTGTTATGGCGATTTCTGTGAAGATCGGTGATAAGGTTGCCAAAGGCAGCGTCATTGCCGAGATTGAAATCAGTGGCGCTGTAGCAGCTCCTGTAGCTCTAGCTACTGCGCCATCTGTAGCTCCTGTAGCCACCCCATCTTCGGCACCGCTAACCATTGCTCCTGCTCCTATCGCTGGTCAATACAAGGGTAAGGTTGACCATGAGTGTGAGATGTTGGTTTTGGGTGCAGGCCCTGGCGGCTATAGTGCGGCCTTTCGCAGTGCTGACTTGGGTATGAACACGGTATTGGTTGAACGCTATGCTACCTTAGGTGGTGTTTGCTTAAATGTTGGTTGTATTCCATCAAAAGCTTTGTTACACACTACATCGGTCATGGATGAAGTCAAGACCATGGCTAAACACGGCATCACTTTTGGTGCGCCGAAGATTGAAATCGATCAACTGCGTGGCTACAAAGAATCCGTGATCGGTAAATTGACGGGTGGCTTAGCTGGGATGGCTAAGGCGCGTAAGGTAAAAGTGGTTCGTGGCCTAGGACATTTTTTAGATGCTAACCATGTAGAAGTTCAACTCACTAGTGGTGATGGACAAGATCTCACAGGATCTAAGGAAGTGATTCATTTTCAGAAGGCGATTATTGCGGCTGGAAGTCAATCGGTGATGTTGCCTTTCCTACCAACAGATCCGCGCATTGTGGATAGTACTGGGGCGCTAGAGTTAAAGAGTATTCCAAAGCGTATGTTGGTGATTGGCGGTGGCATCATTGGTTTAGAGATGGCTACGGTTTACAGCACGCTTGGCTCACGCATTGATATTGCTGAGATGTTAGATGGTCTCATGGCTGGTGCAGATCGTGACTTAGAAAAGGTCTGGGAAAAGTTCAATGCTGGTCGCTTTGAAAAAATCATGCTCAAGACGCGCGCCGCTAAGGCCGAAGTAAAACCTGACGGTATTCAAGTGAGCTTCGAAGGTGAAAATGCGCCGGCAGAACCACAGACTTACGATTTAGTGTTGGTAGCAGTGGGGCGTACACCCAATGGTAAAAAAATCGATGCGGGGGCTGCGGGAGTGCAAGTAGACGAACGTGGATTTATTCCGGTTGATAAGCAAATGCGTACTAATGTCGCTCATATTTACGCGATTGGTGATCTGGTTGGTCAACCCATGTTGGCACATAAAGCAGTTCACGAAGGGCACGTCGCAGCGGAAGCGGCTGCTGGTCAAAAGTCTTACTTTGATGCCAAACAAATTCCTTCCGTTGCTTATACCGACCCAGAAGTAGCTTGGGCGGGCTTAACAGAAGAGCAATGTAAGGCGCAGGGCATTGCCTATGAAAAAGGTTTATTTCCATGGGCCGCCAGCGGTAGAGCGATTGCTAATGGCCGTGATGAAGGTTTCACTAAGCTGATTTTTGATGCCAGTACTCATCGCATTATTGGCGGTGGCATTGTAGGTACACATGCAGGCGATCTGATTGGCGAAGTTTGTCTGGCAATCGAAATGGGTGCTGATGCGGTGGACATGGGTAAAACGATTCATCCACATCCAACGCTTGGTGAGTCAGTGGGTCTAGCGGCTGAAGCAGCGCATGGCCACTGCACAGATTTACCGCCTGTTAAAAAGAAGTCTTAAACCAACTGTAGTTGAAAATAAAAAAGTCCCGAATCAGCGGGACTTTTTTTAAGCCACAACTTCTAAACAACTTATTTTTTCTTCCCCGCTTTACTAGCAGTATCTGCCGCTTTCATCGCTTTATCAGCTGCATTATTTAGATTGCTTTGCGCAACTTCAACCGCATGCTTAACCGCCTTTTGGCTGGTTTCGAATACATTGCTAGCGGAGGCAATTGCTTGCTTCATTGCTTGTACAGCGGCATCAGAGCCCGCTGGCGCATTCTTTGTCCAGTCTTCAACTAAGGCATTAATTTTTTTCTGACCAGCTTGGAATTCTTTTTCTGCTGACTGTGTAAAGCTGGCTTGCGTTTCATGAGCCAACTCATATAAATGACGGCTGTATGCCATGATCTTTTCGGCCATTGGCTGAACAGTTTCAGCTTGATGGGCGAGCAGTTGTTGAATATCTTTTATTTCTAAAGCTTTTTTGGCATTGTTCATGCTGTCGCCAAGACTTTGTTTAGCGATATGCATATTGAGTTCTACTAATTTCTCAATACTTTGGAGCGCTTGATTTGTCAGTCCACTTAAGGTCTCTAAATTAGCTTTCTGTGCAGCTGCAAGCTGTTCTGGCGTTAAGTTCATTTCAATCCCTTTCAGTTGGATTTGTTTTCGTCTCACTATGAGGCTTTGTTTTCCTGATATCAACTCTAAATATTATAACTATTTATATTGCGTTGCAATATAAAATCAATGCTCAGCATAAAGACCCTAAACCCAGAAACAGCCTAAAATCGTGGATCTTATTAAAAAACTCAATAAATTCAGTTAGTTACTTATGCGATTAAAGCTAGAAACCTTCATTGCCCCAATATTTGTCATCATTTGGAGCACTGGTTTCGTGATTGCACGCCTTGCTATGCCTTATGTAGAGCCAGCAACCTTCCTATTTTGGCGTTTTGCAGGGGTTTTGATAGCCATGATGGCGCTGAACCTAGTCTGGAAAATTAGCTGGCCTAGCAGGACGCAGATTCAGCATATTGCGGTTGCTGGTCTCTTATTACAGTTTGGGTACTTACTGGGCGTCTGGTTTGCCGTGCGCTTGGGAATGACTGCTGGTTTGGCTGCCATCATTGTTGGGCTTCAGCCGATTATCACCGCTTGGTTTGCCGCCTGGGTTTCAGAAAAGGTCACGCCAAGACAATGGATAGGACTGGGTTTCGGTTTTGCAGGCGTGGCATTAGTTGTATTTGAAAAAATTAGCTTTACTCATATCCCAGTTTTAAGTTACGTTTTGGCATTTGCCGCCTTACTGTCAATTACTTTTGGAACGCTTTATCAGAAGAAAAATTGTCCGGTGTTTGATCTACGGGCAGGTTCATCGATTCAGTTTGGCGTTTCAGCAGTTCTCTGTTTTGTTTGTATGTACTTTTTTGAGTCTGGCGTTATGGTGTGGAATGCGCCAGTCATTGGCGCTTTACTGTGGTCTATCTTCCCCTTATCCATCGGCTCGATTAGCTTGTTATTCATGATGATTCGCAAAGGTGCCGCTACCAAAGTGACAAGCCTGTTGTACTTAACACCGCCAACAACTGCGCTGATGGCTTGGCTCATATTTGATGAACCCTTTAATCTCATGATGGCTCTTGGTCTTGCTTTGACAATGACTGGCGTGGTGCTCGTTAATGCGCGTCAATCCAATACGGTGGCAACTATTGCTGAATAGTGGCCAGTAAATGCTCGAATTCATCAAAGTAGGGCGAATAATTCCGTTTTAATGCGCGAAAGTAATTATCATTCCGTATGTCAAAAGTTTTGGAAGGTTTTTTGAGGATGCGTTTGAATCGATGCTTGCTCTTTGTTTTTTCTTGTCTATTGATGGCAACTACTGCTATTCATGCACAGCCTGCATCTAAGGATAAGACGTCTAAAGCAGAAAAATCGACCAGCAAGCTAGTAACAAAAGCACCCAAAAAGCCAAAAACTGTTCGTATCACCGTAACACGACCAGCGACTGCCCTTGTTGAGGCGCGACCATCCTTTGCAACTGCGCTGGGTTTGCGTGGTCAACACGATGAGTTGAGTTTGAAGTCGAGTGTTGCGATGGTAGTGAATCAAGATACTAAAGAAGTGTATTTTGAAAAGAACCCTTCAGTAAGCCTACCCATCGCATCGATTACTAAACTGATGACAGCAATGGTGGTATTGGATTCTAAATTACCGCTAGATGAAACTTTGATCATTAATGCGGATGATGTTCATATTTATAGAAGCTCTCGACTCACAAGCGGAACTGAGCTTACTCGTGAAGAGGCTTTACACCTAGCCTTAATGTCCTCTGAAAACCGGGCAGCCTATACCTTGGGCAGAAATTATCCAGGCGGTATTCCAGCATTTGTAGAGGCGATGAACTATAAGGCTAAAGAGCTCAATATGGAGCACTCGCACTTTGCTGATCCTACTGGCTTGATGAGTGAGAATGTCGCTACTGCTGAAGATCTCACGCGCATGCTGAACGCTGCTTACCAGTACAAGATCATCCGTGAGTTCTCGACCTGGCCTGATCTCACTTTAGTCATTGCCCATCGTCCACAAAAATTCTTGAACACGAATCGTTTGGTACGGGCAGGGGATATGAATATTGGTTTACAAAAAACAGGCTTCATTAATGCTGCCGGTAAATGCTTAGTAATGCAGGCTAGGATCAATAACACCCCATTATTATTGGTATTCTTGGATTCTGTTGGTACACAATCTCGTTTCGCTGATGCAGTGAGGGTACGTGATTGGTATGAGCGTATGCCTTTAGGTGAGCCTCGACCTATTCGTCGAATCATGTAAGCACAATTGCATTGGGCATCACTGCAATTTAATCTTTAGTCACACCAAGTTCTGCGGCTTTAGGTTTAAAGCCCATCCCCTTAGAGATTTGTGTTGCAGTATCTTGCAAGGCCCGTAACCAATCTGCATGGATGCGATCTGTTGGAGCGCTGAGTGAGAGACCAGCAACCAGTTTTCCGGTGTCATCCAGAATCGCAGCAGCTAGACAGCTCACACCAAGCTCAAGCTCTTCATTGTCTTTTGCATTGCCTAACTGTCGCACTTGATTGAGTTCAGTTTCGAGTCTGGTTAAATCAGTAATGCTGTTTCTGGTATGACCAGATAAACCCGTACGGGTGACATAAGCGCGCACTTGGTTAGCATCATCACTGGCAAGAAACAGTTTTCCGACGGAGGTCAGATGTAAGGGGGCACGTCCACCAATTGCTCTTACCACTTGCATGCCTGAGCGTTCACTGTAGGCGCGATCAACATAGACAATTTCATCTCCTTGGCGTACGGAGAGATTAATCGTTTCACCAGTCAATTTATGCAGTGCACGCATCGGTGCTTGGGCTGCTTCACGAACCGAGAGTCTGGCTTTCACTAGATTTCCCAACTCCAGTAGCCGCAATCCCAGTCGATAGGTACCACCATCGCCACGCTCGACCATGCGACAGGCAACCAGATCATTCAAAATACGATGGGCTGTGGAAGGGTGTAGACCGGTTTGCTCTGCTAAGACCTTGAGACTGCTTGATTCTTCATGTTCAGCAAGCGCATCTAGCAAATTCATCATGCGCTCAACCACCTGAATCGCTGTTTTACCAACCTCCCCAGGTACTTTTTGAGCTTTTAGAACTTTGCTTGTATTCATGGGATCGATTGTAGTCATTCTGGATGAGATTGCATATTATGAAATCCTATATTGGGGCATGAACCCCACATCCAGCCACAGTTCTTACTAGTAATTTGTGTGTGCTTTAACTACGAAGGGCTCTGGCACACTCAGAAACAAGTTCAGGACCTTTAAAAATGAGGCCGCTATAGAGTTGCACCAGGCTAGCGCCAGCAGAAACTTTCTCCTGAGCGTCTTGGCCAGACAAGATGCCACCAACGCCAATGATGGGAAGAGCATCACCCAGACGGGTTTTTAAGGTTTTAATGACTTCAGTAGAGGCTTTTCTGACGGGGGCTCCCGATAATCCACCGGCTTCATTACCATGCTCTAGAGTGGCAACTGCTGTGCGAGAGACGGTGGTGTTGGTAGCAATGATCGCATCAATGCCAAACTCCAAGAGGAGATCGGCGATCAGGTTGATATCTGCTTGCTGAAGATCTGGTGCAATTTTTAAGAAAAGGGGTTTGCGCACGCCGAAACGATTGCTGAGTTCTTCCCTGGCAAGATGAAGACTGCCTAGTAATGCGCGAAGCATTTCTTCGCCGTGTAAGTCGCGCAGATTCTGAGTATTAGGTGATGAAATATTGACGGTAATGTAGGTGGCGATTTCATAAACGGCTTTCATGGCCAAGACATAATCACTAGCAGCATCTTCAATGGGGGTGCTAGCATTTTTACCAATGTTCAAACCGAGCACACCGCCATTTTGCCAATAACGTGAACGACGCACACGGGCTACACAGGCATTTACACCGTCATTATTAAAACCCATACGATTAATAATGGCGTTTGCTTCTGGCAAACGAAACATTCTGGGTTTAGGGTTTCCAGGTTGCGGCTTGGGAGTGACGGTGCCAATTTCTAGAAAGCCAAAACCGAGTGCAGCCAAGGCATCAATATGCTTGCCATCTTTATCCAATCCAGCAGCTAGTCCCACAGGATTTGCAAAAGTGATGCCACAGAGAGTGCGTGGATCAGATGCAGGTTTAGTAATCAAACGTTCTAGTAAACCCCACTGGTAGGCGCGATCCAGACTGCTGAAGGTCATCTGATGGGCGCGCTCTGGATCTAGACAAAAAAGCCAGGGGCGTAAAAATGAATAGCTATCAATCATGGGTAGATATTATGGCCCAGTGATAGCTTGCCAGCGATCATTTATTAAACCTTCGATGGGTTGATATTTTGATTTATAGGACATCTTGTTGCTATCTTGGATGTAGTAGCCTAGATAGAGATAGGGAAGCTTGAGTTCCAGGGCCTGCTGGATCTGCCAAAGAATACTGTAGCTGCCATAACTTGCTGCAGTATCTTCAGCATCGAAAAAGGTATAAACCGAAGATATGCCTTGTTCCAGAATATCGATCATGCTAACCATGCGCAGGCGACCAGGATCGGGATCTTTCGCACCATCTCTAAATTCTACTATTCTAGAATTCACTCGACTTTGCAATAAAAATTGCATGTATTGGTCTTGGTCATCTTGATCCATCTCACCACCAGCATGCCGCGTATTTTGATAGTGCTGATAGAGCTGGTAGTGCTCCTCCTGATAGCCTAGTTTTAGTACATGCGCCTCGAGATTGCGATGCTTTCTGAAGGCGCGACGTTGGCTGCGGGTCGGTTTAAATTGATCTACTAAGACTCGAGTAGCAATACAGGCTTGGCATTCATCGCAGTATGGGCGGTAGGTATATAAGCCGCTACGACGAAAACCTGCATTGACTAATTCACCATAGATATCAGCATGGATCAAGTGTGAAGGGGTGGCGACTTGAGAGCGGGCTATTTTCCCAGGCAGATAGCTACAAGGATAAGGTGCAGTTGCATAGAACTGCAGCGCTGTCAGAGGGAGCTCTTTAAGTTGGGTCATAGCCAATCATTCAAAATCTCTTTTTTAAAATCCCAAGGTAACTCTATATTAGTTTGATTTAGGGAGGTCTGCAGACTTTCCAAAAACGCTTGCCTAGAAATCGGTGCCGCACCCAAGGTGCTAAGGTGTTTGGTTTCTTGCTGGCAATCAATCATGGCAACTTCTTGTTGTTTACACCAAGCACATAAGGCTGCTAAGGCGAGTTTTGATGCATCTGTTTGCCGACTAAACATAGACTCACCAAAAACCATACCACCAAAGGAAACACAGTAAAGACCGCCAATGAGTTGGTTTTGGATGATGACGGCGATGCTATGCGCATGACCTTGCTCATGCAGTTGGGTATAGGCTGCCATGATTTCATGGGTGATCCAGGTGCCATCTTGATCTTTGCGTTTACTTGTCGCACAGGCTCTAACAACAGCACCAAAGTCAGCATCAACCAAAATCTGCGAACCTGGGTCACTACAAAACTGTCGAATCGATTTTTTTAGAGATTCACTACATTTAAAGTCCTGGGGTTTTAAAACCATCCTAGGGTCAGGTGACCACCAAAGCACCGGCTGATTGTCTGAGTACCAGGGAAAAATACCGAGTTGATAGGCTGCCGATAACTGTCCAGGATAGATTTTTTCACTCACCGCGATTAAGCCGGGGACATTAGGATCTGGATCCGGTCCATCAAGAGGATTGGGAAAGGGATCATCTAAACCCAGCCAATATATTTGACTCATAGGCTTTAAGAATTAAATCTTTTCGTTACGAGAAATATCGCGAGTGCGCACGTTTAACTCTACCGAATTCTCGAATAATCCTGCAGCGCGGTCTGCAAAAAACCACTCAAGCGTTTGTTTAACCGTAGGAAAGGCAATCTCAGACCAGGGGATATCTTTTTCAGCAAAGAGGGCTACCTCAAGACTTTCTTCGCCAGCTTTAAAGTGTGGTGTTGGCATCAAGGCAAGATAGAACAAGTGAACTTGCTCGGCATGTGGCACATTTAATAGCGAGTACAAAGGACCGATCTCAACGACAGCGCCCGCTTCTTCCAAGGTTTCTCTAGCTGCACCAGCACCAGTGCTTTCACCAAGCTCCATAAAGCCTGCAGGTAGAGTCCAATAGCCATGCCTGGGTTCTATGGCACGGCGGCAGAGTAAAACTTGATCTCCATATATCGGGATACTACCAACCACATTGCGCGGATTTTGATAATGAATGCTACCGCAAGCATCGCACACATAGCGCTCACGAGTATCGTCTGCTGGTACTCGGATGGTGATTGGCGCTGCGCAATGAGAGCAAAACTTCATGATGACTTTCTAGAAAAAAGCCGCTATAGGGCCACGTAAAGCATTGCTTAGCATAATCTCTTTTGCACTCAACACATCTTGAATAGTCAGGTTAGCCTCACGGATATTCCATTGTGGGTCTATCAACATCTCAGCACGCATCACCCCCGGTAAAACGCCAGCAGACAGTGGGGGCGTCAACCATTCATTAGAATTATTTGGTTTGATAAAAATGCTAGATCTACCACCTTCTGTCACCAAGCCACGCTCGTTCGTAAACAGGGCGTCAAAACCGCCTTGAGTGACTGCAGTCTGCCAGGCTTCATCATACATTTGCCGATGGGTATTCTTATGAAGCAATAGTGAATTACCAGAGTACAAAATAGCATCTGCTGGATTTTTCAAAAGATCTTTAGCCCAAAATATTTTAACTTGCGGCGGGAGGGGGTCTAATAAGCCCAAAGTACAAGATAGCTTGCCATCTGCTGCAAGATCCAGTCTGAGTCTGCATGCCCCAGCAGAGTGAAGTGACGAGCAAGCGCTAGAAATGAGGGCTCTAGCATCACCTTCTTGAAACGGAATTCTCAGGGATATTGCCGAAGTTTTGATGCGCTGCAGGTGCGCCTCAAGCAATTGAGGTGTGCGATCTTTGATAAGAATAGTTTCAAATAATCCGACCCCACTAGGAAGTCCCACTAAAAAGGAAGACTTGATCTGGCACTCTTGCCATTCTTGTGTCGCAACTGAGTCAATCGTGATACCTGCACCTACTCCCAGAGTGAAGGTGGGAGTATGAGGTCGACGGTCTATTTCTACCGTTCTGATAGGAACGCTCAAGGCAAAATCACCATTTGGATCAAGCCAACCTAGCGCTCCACAGTAATAAGCGCGATCTTCAGGTTCTAGTTCCTGAATAATTTGCATGCTACGCTTTTTAGGTGCGCCAGTTACTGAGCCACAGGGGAAGACAGCTTTTACTATGTCAGCTAAGTTGGTTTGTGGTTTAAGTTCTGCGTGTACTGTCGAGGTCATTTGTAAGACCTCGCCATGACGGGCAACCTCAAACAACTTTGGTGTGATGACTGACCCTGGAATAGCCAATCGACCAAGGTCATTGCGTAATAAATCCACAATCATTACATTCTCAGCGCGGTTCTTGGGATCCTGAGCGAGGCTCTCTGGCGAAGTCTTTAAGGCACTTGCAGTACCTTTCATGGGCATGGCTGTGAGCGTAGCGCCTTGTCGCTGGATGAAGAGCTCTGGCGATTGAGACAAGATAAAGTGAGGGTCATCATCGATGTATGCCCCAAATCGACCTGGCTGACGTTGGCGCAATAAAGAATACAAGGCTAGGGGCGATCCATAGGTCTCACCATGGATGCGGTAAGTGTGATTGATCTGGTAGGTATCACCGCTACGAATATATTCTTGAATACGTTCAATGTCGTCATTAAATTGCTCTTCACTAATAGATTCTTGCAGATTTATGACGCCTGCAATAAGTGCTACAGGATCTTGTGAGGCTAAATGAGTAGAGATAAGATCATCCACCTGATCTTTTGCAAGCTGTTGGTAGGAGCTAAAAGACCATGCTTGAATGAGGGGGTGCTGCGAAGCTCTTGAAGGTAATTGGTGAATGAGATTACCTAACTCGTATGCAAACGCAACGACTAGGAACTCTCCACGACTCAGAGCTTCAGAGATCTCTCTGAAGCAATGCTCGATAGATGCCTTAGTTTGCACTTCATTGATCTCTGCCTCGATCTTCCAAGAACGAAGTGCAGTTTCGTAAAGACGACTCGAGGGTTTGCTTGACGTGCTTTGTGCATCATCTAGCAAAATCATTGCTATCCCTCGATCGCTTAGAGTTGCTTCATTATTTCAGAAGGGTCGCTGACTCAATCACGATATTTTTGCTAGGAACATCGGCCATGCGACCCATTCTTGGAGTAGGAGCAACCATTGTGGACACTTGACGAATCGCATCGATGGTTTGAGTACCAGAAATCACCTTACCAAATACGGTGTAGCCATTACCCATGGCATTCGGATAATCAAGAGCTTGGTTATCTTTAACGTTGATAAAAAATTGGGCAGTTGCAGAATCAGGATCAGAAGTACGCGCCATGGCAATGGTGTAGGTCTGATTTTTTAAACCATTTTGTGCTTCTGAAGCTACTGGCGCATCTGTGGGTTTTTGATTCAAGTCAGCGGTAAATCCACCACCCTGAATCATGAAGCCATCAATCACCCGATGAAAGATGGTGCCGTTATAAAAACCACTTTTAACGTAGTTTAGAAAGTTAGCACTAGTCTTTGGTGCTTTATCAGAATTGAGCTCAACAACAAAGTTACCCATACTGGTTTTGAATTCAACTTTAGGGCCAGCAAAAGCCATGGTGGTAAAGCAGCAGCAGATTGCTAGTAGTGTGGTGGCGATGATTTTATGCATGGTGATCCTTATCGGTTGGGATGAGCTGTTAATGATGTTATTGATTCAGGCCAGATGGCATTTGTTTCGCATTTGTATAGGCAGCTTGCTCGAACATGTTGGGATGTTTTAGAAAATCTAAAGTCCAATCTATTGTATCGACACCCCAGAAGCACTGACCATTGAGCACTAGGCTGGGTACCCCAAAGGCACTATCTCTTTGGGCTTGTTCTGTATTTGCAACAAGCTTTGCTTTGACTGCAGATGCTGACGGTATGGCCGTATCAGCGGGCAGACCTAAATAGAGACAAAATTGCAACCACGATAGGTTGGGGTCTTTCCCTTCGACCCAAACAAACTGAAAGGCACGCTCAACAATTGTCCAATCGGCATCAATTTGAACCAGTAGGCGTTGTGCAGCAACAGTTGAAAACGGATGGTGCTCAGGAAATTTGAATGGTAATGCCAATTTATCAGCCAACCAAACGCAATATTGATAGGTGTGTGGGCGTTTAGCGGCAATTTCTCCTGGCCCTTGATTATTCGTGGAGCGCAAAAGTCCACCCAATAGAATGGGAACTGGCACAACATCCACATAGGGATCGAGACGCTGCCGCTGCATGACATAAAAATACGAAAACGGAGAAATCACGTCATAGTAAAAAACAGCACTTGGTTTTGAACTCATTTTTTCTGAGCTTCCACGTCTAATTTTCTCAAAAATGCCATCTTCTCGGCTATTTGAGTTTCAAGCCCACGTTCAACTGGTTGATACCAATGGGGCTCACTCATACCTTCAGGTAGATAGCTTTCACCAGCTGCATATCCATGGGCTTCGTCGTGGGCATAGCGATATTCTTTACCATGCCCCAACTCTTTCATCAGCTTGGTTGGCGCATTGCGTAGATGATTAGGAACCGGTTTGCTTTGGTCATTGGCTACATAGGCACGAGCAGCATTAAAGGCCATGTAGCTGGCATTACTTTTTGAGGCGACAGCTAGGTAGATCACAGCCTGACCCAATGCTAGCTCGCCTTCTGGTGAGCCAAGGCGCTCATAGGTTTGGGCTGCATCATTTGCTAATTGAATGGCTCGCGGATCTGCTAGGCCAATATCTTCCCACGCCATGCGAATAATTCTGCGCGCTAAATAACGTGGATCAGCTCCGCCATCGAGCATCCTGCAAAACCAGTAGAGAGCAGCATCAGCATTCGATCCCCGTACGGATTTGTGGAGCGCTGAAATTTGATCGTAAAAATGATCGCCACCTTTATCAAAGCGTCTTGCCGATGCCGTCAAAGCATTGTCAATGAAAGCTTGATCAATCTTGCTGACCTGCATCCCTTCTTTAGAAATCGCATTGGCTATTTGCTCCACCAAATTTAAGAGACGGCGGGCATCACCATCCGCATTGGCAATCAGGCTATCAATCGCAGTAGCCTCAAACTCGATGGTGGGCATGGCATGCTGATGAGCACGCTCAAAGAGTTGTTTGAGTTCATCAGTATTGAGCGACTTTAGAACATAGACCTGAGCGCGTGAGAGGAGGGCTGAATTCACCTCAAATGAAGGGTTCTCAGTGGTGGCACCGATAAAGGTAAATAGACCAGATTCCACATGTGGCAGCAAAGCATCTTGCTGACTCTTATTGAAGCGATGGATCTCATCGACAAACAAAATCGTTTGACGACCATACTGAGCCATATTCTGTTGCGCTTGCTCAATCGCCTCACGAATTTCTTTTACACCTGCCAGCACCGCCGAGATGGCGATGAAATCTCGATCAAAGGCTTTAGCAGATAAGCGGGCCAGAGTCGTTTTGCCAACCCCCGGAGGTCCCCACAAAATCATCGAGTGCGGTTGACCAGATCCAAACGCGAGGTTTAATGATTTGCCAGCCGCCAAGAGATGAGTTTGTCCAATAACTTCATCAATCGTTGTGGGACGCAAGGCTTCCGCTAAAGGTGGCGGTGGTGTGCTGTCAAACAGATTGGACATGGTTGGAGTCGAACTAAGCTTGTATAAACAAAATCACCAGAGCAGCCCATGTTAGGCAGGCTGCAGCGATGTATGTCAAATGGGTACGCATTTTCATAAAAGCAAAGCGTGCATCATCACTCTCAAAATAATATGTATAAGTATTTTGATCGATATTGCGTTGAATAACTAAAGTGGCTGCAAGAATGAGCAGACCAACAGGGATGTAGATGTGCAAAGCGATCCAGGAAACAATGGCAGGAATGACACCCCAGACCCACACATTTCTATCGATCCAGCGATCACCACTTGCGGGCTTACCTAAGGTATGTAAATTTGCACCCCAATGAATGGCGCCCATAAACGAAGTGATGATGGCGCCGTATCCTGCCAGAGATTCAGCGCTGAGATAGTTAACCGGTGTGGGCGCTAGTTGGACCATGAGCGCTAAGGCGACAAAAGGAATAAGTCCGGCGTAAGCTAATTTACGAAGTAATGGTGGCAAAGGGTTCACAAAAGTTTCTAAGTAAAGGGGTGGTTAAAGTTTATTTGTCATAGGTATAGACGCCGCGACCAGTCTTGCGACCTAAGTAGCCAGCGGCTACCATTTCACGGAGCAGCGGGCAGGGACGATACTTAGAGTCGCTAAAGTTCTCAAAATAGACTTCCATGACTGCTAAGCAGGTGTCCAAGCCAATGAGATCAGCTAGAGCAAGTGGGCCAATCGGTTGATTGCAGCCTAGCTTCATTCCAGCATCGATATCCTCTGGACTAGCTAAGCCCTCATACAGCACAAAGAAGGCTTCATTAATCATCGGCAGTAGAATGCGATTCACGACAAACCCTGGTGAGTTCTTGACAGTGATAGGTTCTTTGCCAACGCGTTTGGCCATCTCAAGAATGGCAGTATGAGTTGCATCGCTGGTTTGCAAGCCACGGATGACTTCAACTAAAGCCATTAATGGTGGCGGATTAAAAAAGTGCATGCCAATAAAGCGCGCTGGATTTGAATCGAGTGCTGCGAGCTTGGTAATCGAAAGAGAGGATGTATTGGTCGCAATGATCGTATCTTTGCCAACAATCTCATCAACTTGCTTCAAGATTTTTTCTTTAATGGCTTGATTCTCGGTGGCCGCTTCAATGACTAGACCCAAACCTTTCAAATCCGCATACGAAGTGCTGCCTTTGATTTTCTTCAGGGCCGCATCTTTAGCTTGCGGTGTTAAGGTTTCTTTCTTCACCAGTCTATCTAGGCTTTTACTAATTTGGGCTAAGCCACGTTCAACAGCGGCATCATTAATATCGACCATCACGACATCAAGGCCTGCTACTGCGCATACCTGTGCAATACCATTGCCCATCGTTCCGGCACCAATCACTCCAATGGATTGAATACTCATGCTATTTCCTTTTTTGATACTGGGTTGAGCCAAATAATTGTTCTCTTGCTTTGTCATCTTGCAAGGGTTTACGTAATGCAGTTAATACTTCAACACCCCGTTTTACTGCGGGGCGTTCCCCCACTTTTTCAAACCATTTTTTAAACTGCGGATATTCATTGATATCAATCCCTTGATTTTTCCAGTTTCTTGTCCAGGGATAGATCGCAATATCAGCGATCGAATACTCTTTGCCTGCCACATAAGCATGATCTTTTAATTGGGTATCGAGCACTCCATATAAACGCTTGGCTTCGTTGGTATAGCGATTGACGGCGTATTCAATTTTCTCAGGTGCATAAAGTCTGAAATGGTGATTTTGCCCAAGCATGGGACCTAATCCTCCCATTTGAAACATCAGCCATTGGAGTACTTCGTACTTGGCACGACTGGTTTTGGGAAGAAATTTACCAGTTTTGCCTGCGAGGTAAAGCAAGATGGCGCCAGATTCAAATAGGCTGATGGGTTTACCGTCTGGACCATTGGGGTCAACGATTGCGGGGATTTTATTGTTGGGGCTGATCTTTAAAAAATCGGTTTTGAACTGATCTCCTGCGCCAATATCAACCGGATGCGCCAGCCAATCGCGACCGAGTCTATAGCCACATTCTTCCAGCATGATGTGTATTTTGTGGCCATTAGGTGTGGGCCAGCTATACACATCGATCACATTCTTTTTAGTTTGCTTATTAGTCATCTTCATCTCTTTCTAAATACGCTCTAGTCGTTGTAATGCATCTGTGAGGGTTTGTTCTTTTTTTGCAAAGCAAAATCGAACGACGCCGGATTCAACCGGATTTTCATAAAAGGCTGATACGGGTATGGCAGCTACCCCAATTTCGGTGGACAACCAGGAACAAAAATCTCCTTCATTCAATTTACTTTGCGGTGATTGAATATTGCTGTAGTCGACACACTGAAAATAAGTTCCGGGTGTCGGCAGTAATTTAAAACCAGTCTTCTCTAATCCGGCTTTAAAAAAATCCCGTTTAGCTTGATAAAACTGAGGAAGGTTCAGGTAGTGTTCTGATTCACTGAGATATTGCGCCAGCCCATATTGCATCGGCGTGTTTACTGTAAAAACATTGAATTGATGTACCTTACGAAATTCTTTCATGAGCTCTGCTGGTGCGGCCACATAGCCAACTTTCCAGCCGGTGACATGATAGGTTTTGCCAAAGCTCGATATCAAAAAGCTCCGATTCACAAGCTCTGGATACCTAGCAATACTTTCGTGTTGGGCACCGTCATAGACCATGTGCTCATAGACTTCATCGCTCACTATTAAGGCATTGGTATTTCTAACTAAGTTAGCCAACTGATCTACATCTGACTTTTGCCAAACCATCCCTGTAGGATTATGAGGTGAATTGATCATGATGAGACGTGTTTTGGGATTCACTACTTTTGCCAACTGATCCCAAGGAATTTCATAGGAACTCACTTGGCCTTGAGCATCGCGTATCGTTGTGAGAGAAACTGCAATCACCTTGCCGCCAGCCAGCTCAATGGAGGGTCTATAGGAGTCGTAAGCAGGCTCAATGATTACCACTTCATCGCCAGGTGAAACGCAGCAAAGTATCGCCGTCAAAATTCCTTGGGTACCACCTGCGGTAACAGTGATCTCTGCATCAGCATCATATTCATGCCCATATAAGTTTTTGATCTTATCGCGTATGCCGTGCCGTAACTGTGGAATACCAACCATGGGAGGATATTGATTGTGACTATCCAGCATGGCTTTGTTCACATAAGCGATCAAATGAGGATCGCAAGCAAAGTCCGGAAAACCTTGCCCTAAATTAATTGCCTTGTGCTGAGCCGCTAATGCGGACATCACGGTAAATACCGTGGTACCAACATTTGGTAAGCGGCTAGGAAAGGCAGGACTTAAGGAGGGCATTTGAGTGTTTCAGCAGGTTTGCGGCAATGAGGTAAGGGAATCGCTAGAATGGTAGTAATACATTACTAAATTGTGCCATGCTGATCGTACTTTCCCCTGCTAAATCTTTAGACTACAAAACCCCCGTAAAGCTAAAGTCGACTACCTTGCCAGATTTTGTCTCTGAATCGGCCAAGTTGATAGCTGATCTGAAGAAACTCTCGCCCCAAGAGGTGGCTAAGTTGATGGGTTTATCTGACCAACTCGCCGCTTTGAATGTCGGGCGTTATCGGGACTGGTCCAGGAAATTCACAGAAGAGAATAGTAAGCCAGCAATATTTGCCTTTGATGGCGATGTTTATGACGGTTTCGATGTCAAGACCCTCAAGGCCAAGTCCTTGGAGTTTGCGCAAGACCATATCCGGATTTTGTCTGGACTTTACGGCGCATTACGTCCCCTAGACTTGATGCAAGCTTATCGCCTAGAAATGGGCACCAGCTTTAAAAACCCCAAGGGAAAAGACTTGTATGCCTTTTGGGGGGATACTGTGACCAAGTCTTTGCAAACCTTATTAGAGAAGCAAAAGCGTCCTGTATTACTGAATCTCGCTTCAGAAGAGTATTTTAAGGTTGTGCAGCCCAAGGATTTAGATTGCGAAGTGATTTCTCCAGTGTTTCAGGATGCCAAGGATGGCAAGTACAAAATTATCTCTTTTTATGCAAAGCGTGCACGTGGTCTGATGGCGCGTTATGTAGTTGAAAACCGCCTGACAGATCCTGCGGACTTGAAGGGTTTTAATCTAGATGGGTACAAATATTTTGCGGCAGATTCCAAGCCCGGTAAACCGGTCTTTCGTCGTGCGGAGAAAAAATAGTTATGGCCGTTCATCGCACTAAGTCATCGCAGAGAAGCTCTCCAGAGGTCGAGCGTTTGGTTGCGGATGCGATTTCACTGGCAGCGTCAGGCAGTCAGATTGAAGATCGTTTTTGGGAAGGGCGCTTAAATACGCGTTTGATGCGCTTACTCAAAAGTCAGAATCAAAATGTAATTGATGCAGCCCTAGACCAAACTTTTCGTATTAATACCGTAGCCTTTGAGGTGTTAGCTGATGTTGCTGAGACCTTGGCCGAATCTCTCGCCCTGGAAGTTGATGGTCAACTGTGGGATGTGCTGTTGCTGGCAATGCCGATCGTGGCCCATACACGCTATCAAATTCCATCGGGCCCACTACCCGTAAATTTAATTGAATCTACTGCCGCAGCTTTACAGGCCTCGATTACTTCAACTGATACCCGCCTAGCTATTATTCCGTGGCTCTATAGCATTGATCAAATGCCCCATTCACATTGTCAGACTCGCTTGCTTACTGAAGCTTTGGCAAAAGCAGCCGTTTCTGGTGGCGAGGTTAAATTAGAGCTACGCGATATGACCGAGACAATTGCAGTCTTGGCTGACCCCCGTTTTATTATTGCGGCAGTTGCTGCGCCAAGCGGTACGCCATTATTTCGTTGGCAGGCTGAACCGCCCATAAGACAAGAACGTGGAGTCAGTTTGATTGGTTGGCAAACTGCAATGCAAGAACCTGTTAGTTCCTTGCTACCCGGCTGTGAATTTGAGCTCTTATTGCCTGAGGCCTATTTCACTAATTGTCGCCTAGCAGACAAACATGTGCGACCCTTAAGTATTCGTGCTGGCGTAAATTACCTTGAGAGCGCTTTAGGTGTTTTACCTGCTGGGCTCTCTTGTGTGGTGGGTGCCTTTGGCGAAGAGCAAGCAGATGAATATCGAATTTCTTTCAGCATGAAAAGCTCCTCTGAGGTGATCTATGGCGTGATTTGGCCTTTATATGATCGTGAGAGTGTGGCAAATGATGCCTTAAACGATGTATCCGATGATGAAAGTCCCATCAAAAGAATTTGCGATGCCTTGCATGAAGCTGGTGTAGAAGATGTGTTCCGCCATGCAATGTTGTTTGATCCAGAGTTGTGCGATGACTGTGGTGCGCCACTCTTTCCGGATCGCTCAGGTGAAGCGGTTCATGCTGAGATGCCAGATGACGCACCAATGCAGCAGCCTTTATTTCATTGAGACTAAAAATATCAGCGCTTGTTTGTGACCCGTCCTGATATAAGTTGACAGTACTAAACCAATATTAGAACCTCAAAACGCCTGATGCACCGCATCGGGCGTTTTGTATTGTAGGCTCGTATGGGGCCTTTTCTGGTTATAGATAGCAATCGACTCTTTGACCA
>CAIMXN010000155.1 GCA_903845455.1 uncultured beta proteobacterium
GATATCCACGGTCTGGTGAAAGTCCAAGCAGAAGGGCGAAGCGAGTACTACGTCGACTGTGTCAGAAATGTTCCCGAGTGAAATAAAGCAAGTAAAGGGAATATTTCATGCTGAATGGGCTTTTCATCATCAATTTTAATCTTTCTGACCTTTTTACTCGTGGGCTATGGGTTGAGATGGTAAAGTTGGTGCTGTCAAATTATTTAGTTTTCCCTCTGACTTGGAGGACCGTTTTTGTTAAGCCAGTAGCTCTTCATTTTTGATAGAGAGTGTATTTCGATTTACCTGGAAATCAATTTTCAATCAATACCAATAACCTTCCTGAAAGATGATGATGAAACTGAAGAAAACAATTGTATTTAGCTGTCTTGGTGGAATCCTTAGCATGGTTCTTTTAGCTTGTAGTAGTGGCCCAAAAATGATGAGTCAGCCAATTCCAAAATCGGGCTTCTTACCAAATTACACCCTTTTACAAGCAGTTACTGATGCACCTAAAGATACTCGTGTGTGGCGCTATCGTAAGGCTGGACTAAATCCCAGTGACTTCACTGGCGTCATTATTGACCCAGTCTATTTGAATCAGACCCCTACTCAAAATATTACGGCTGAGAGTTTAATTCAGGCAAAAATTACTTTGCAAGATTCCATCATTCAGGCTGTGATGAGAAGAGGTAATATTCAAATTGTGACCAAGCCAGGGCCTGGAGTAGTGAGAATATCCGTTGGAATTACTGGTGCCGAAGCTTCTGCTGATGGCTTAAAGCCTTGGAATTTCACACCAATTGGCTTAGCTGCTAATGCCGCTGCTTATGCTGGTGGCGTGAATGCTAAGACACCAGCTTTGGTGGTTGAAAGCAAAATTGTAGATACTCAAAAAAATGAGCTGCTTGGTGAAGGTTTGATTACGATTGAAGGCGAATCATTCCGTACGGATTCAGGTTCAGTTGACTCTTTTGTCAATATGGCAAAGAAGGTGGTGGTAGAGGCGTTAAAACTATCAGCTCAGTAAAGGGAGGCTGGCATGTATTTTTCCCGCAAAATTATGGCGCTACTGGGTAAGGTAATTTGCTGTGCATGCCTAACTCTGAGTTTTGCTGTGTATGCGGATAACACCAAGCTAAATGAAGAGATCACAGAAAAGTTCAAGGCTGCTGATATCAATCATGATGGCAAACTGACGCTTGCTGAAGCAAAAAATGGTATGCCAAGGATTGCTAGCCACTTTAGCGATATTGATACGCAAAACAGAGGTTATGTAACTTTAGATCAAATCATTGCCAAGGCTGATAGTCGCTAAATTGCAATGGAACAGTACTTCGCCAGCTACCAACTAACGTTTTTCTTACCATTGGTTGGGCTGGCGATTGTTCTGGAGTCTTATCTTTATAAGAAGAAATTTCATCAGCCATACCCTTGGCTTGAAAGTGCAACCTCTCTGGGTGTTGGCTTGGGCCATCAATTGACTGGGATCGTTAATCGCCTGCTAATACAGGGAGTGATGGCTAGCTTTGTTTGGCAATATCGCATCTACACTATGCCGGATGAGTGGTGGGTATATCTAGCATTGTTTTTGGGCTTGGAGTTTTGCTATTACTGGTATCACCGCGCAGCACATGAAGTATTTCTCATGTGGGCAACTCACAGTACACACCATTCGCCCAATGAAATGACACTATCAGCAGCTTATCGCCTTGGGTGGATGCCTTTTTTATCTTTTAGTTGGGTCTTTTTTCTGCCCCTCGTATTGATTGGCTTTTCCCCGATTTTGGTCTTCACGATGCTCTCGATTAATTTGATGTATCAATTTTGGCTGCATACTAAATTGATTGGCCGTTTGGGATTTTTGGAAGTAATTTTGAATACCCCATCCGCCCACCGCGTTCACCATGCTAGCAATGCCATTTATCTAGATAAAAATTATGGTGGAATCTTGATAATTTTCGATCATCTCTTTGGCACCTACGCATCTGAGCAGCAAGACATTAAAATTATTTACGGCCTTACTCATCCTAATCTTTCTAGAAATCCAGTAGAAGTTGTTTTTCGGGTATGGCGTGAGTTAGTGCTTAAGCTCATTAATACCCCAGGAATAAAAAATAAATTTAGAATGATCTTTTTACCACCAACTTAAAAACCTTTCAGATTGATATTGAATAAGGAGTAATGCTGTGCCAAAGTTTGCCGCTAATTTAAGTATGATGTTCAACGAACAGGAATTTCCTCAAAGATTTGCAGCTGCCGCTAAAGCGGGGTTTGAGGCTGTTGAGTTTTTATTTCCTTATGACTATTCACCTACTGAAGTGGGTCAGTGGCTCAAGGAAAATAATCTCCAAAATGTGCTATTTAACCTCCCTCCTGGAGATTGGGCTGCGGGTGAGAGAGGTATTGCCGCTTTGCCAGGTCGAGAAGCAGAGTTTCGTGCTGGTGTAGCTAAAGCGATTGAGTACGCCTTAGCGCTGGGTACACCACAGTTACATATGATGGCTGGTTTGATTCCATCTGGTTCAGATCTGGCTTTGCATCGTAAGACCTATCTTGCGAATCTGAAATTTGCAGCGCAAGCCTTAGCAAAGCACAAATTGAACCTCTTACTTGAGCCGATTAATACTCGCGATATGCCAGGTTATTTTTTAAATACACAAGCACAAGCCCATGAGCTGCGGGTTGAATCTGGCGAGTCTAATGTCAAGGTCCAGATGGACTTCTACCATGCCCAAATTATGGAAGGTGATTTGGCCGAAACCTTTAAAAAATATTTCAAGGATATTGGCCATACACAAATTGCGAGTGTGCCAAAGAGAAATGAACCAGACGATGGCGAAGTAAATTACCCCTACCTATATCAACTCTTAGATGAGATGGGTTATGAAGGTTGGGTTGGTTGCGAGTACCGCCCCAAAGGAAAGACTGAAGAGGGTTTAGCTTGGTTTAAGGCTTTAAAGTAGGCCTCTATTGATGCAGTAGGCTGAGCGATTTTAGGCCTTGCAGCCTAAAATCGCCAATAAACAACCTTGATTACGATAGGTTCTTTAGCTGACTATGGTCACTGTACCGTTATCTAAATCGTATATCCCGCCAACGATTTTGACTTTCTTATCTTGCACCAACTGCCTAATGATAGGGGTGGATTGTTGGAGGTAGGCAACATTAAGTCTGATATTAGCCTTCACTACCTCTGTTGTTTGATTTCCACCTTTTTGTTTGCCAATTCGAACTGCGTTACTGAGATTAGAGGCAATGGATTGAATGTGCCCTGGGAAACTTGCATTCTCCTCTTCTGCCTTAATAGCTGCTTTAACAGCACCACATTCTGTATGACCGAGTACCATGACAATCGGCGACTTCAGTACATAAGTACCATACTCAATGCTGCCAAGGATATCTACCGTAACGTAATTTCCGGCTATGCGGGTAACAAATAAATCTCCCGGACCTTCATCAAAGCATAATTCTGGACTGACACGTGAATCTGCACAGGACAAAATGACGGCGTATGGGTTTTGCCCATGCTTTAGTCCGGCTGCTGTATTTTTAAAAGCATCATTTGTATCGATATTGCCAGTGGTGTAACGAGCATTACCCTTCATTAGTCTTTCGAGTGCCGCGTCAGGAGAAAGAATATTTTCTGGCTTAGGTGCTGGATGCGCATCATCTGCTCAAGCTGTTGCCATCATTGTTGATGCGCCTAGCCCTGTCATCCAAAGAGGGGATGCGCCCGCTAACTTTAGCAAGGAACGCCGAGCAGTTTGAGTTGTTTGAGTATGTATTTGAGTTTTATCAGCACAAAATTGACACATAGTAATTCCTTTATTGATCTATTAAATTATTTGTTGGTATTAAAGGCTTATTATTTCC
>CAIMXN010000156.1 GCA_903845455.1 uncultured beta proteobacterium
CTAGATTAATTGAAGACTACGCATTTAAAGAGGCCTCGGCATTGGCGTTCGTTGGGTACCAAAGGGAGATGGGTGGTGATAGCGCAATGATCCAATTACTTAGAGAGTCTGCGATCAATAATTTCGGCAGTCGCCCCACGAAGGTTTTTGAAAAACCAGATCCTACATCGCCGATGCATGAGTTGCTAGATAAGGCTCTTGAAAAAGGGGCAACGGAGAAGTTTCTGGATTTGGTGAAAGCTCTAATTCCAGGAAAATCATAGGTGAAATCCTTATCAAGCCACTTTCTTCGATAGTGCAATGACTTCAGCACCATTCTGCGCATGAGTCAGTTTCTCTCCCCACCACTTATATAACCCAACTCTTTGGGTAAATCGTTCACCACGATCATAGGCGCGCACTACTTCATTGCCATGTGCGTGATCTAGTGCCAACTCAACAACATCCTGTTCAAAGCCGTTATCCCTAGCAAGAGTAGAGAAGGCGCTACGCCAGCCGTGTGGCGCATGCTTGCCCGCCATATTGAGTGTTACTCGATAAGCTTTCTCTAGACTTTCACGGCTGATATATTGATTACCAGTGGGGGATGGGAATACATAACCTCGCCTACCAAACAGTTTCCCCCATGCCTTTAACTCTGCAGTGATTTGCGGACCCAAAGGAATGCGGTGATCACCAATACGCGTGTGATCTTTCATCTTGGCTCGAGGTATTACCCAAATCGGAATATCTGCATCAAGATCAAATTCTTTCCACTCAGCTTGCACAACGTTACTAATACGCGTTGCACTAAATGCGAGTAGACGATGAGCTGCTCTAACTGATGGTGAGAGACGTGCGGCATCTGCAGCACGCAAGAGGGCGCCTAAAGAATTCCAATCTAGTAATGCAGGCATCCGTCCATTGGTTTTCTTCCGCGGAAGAATTTCCTTCACTGGTGCAGCAGAATTACCCTCACACAAACCTTTAGCCTGGGCATAACGAAACACCCCATTGAGGTGCTGCAAAATTCTTGTGGCAGTTTCTAGAACATCTCGTTTATTGATGGTCTCAATTGCCTTGGCAATAACTGATGGAGTAATGCTTTCAATAGGCAGTGCTCCCAAAGATTTATAAACATCTCGCTCAAAAGCCCTTTTGGATTTCGTGAAGTGGGTTGCACTCCATTCCTTCTCTTTCATGGAGAGCCATTCTTCAGCTACAGCCTTGAAGGTGCTGTCACTTTGAGATGCAGCATTTGCTCTATTTAGGCGCCTGGAGAGTACTGGATCCTGACCTTTAGTAAGGCAGGCTTTGACCTCGTTTAGCTCTAGTCTTGCTTGAGCCAAACTGTTTTGTGGATACCCACCTATGGAATAACTTTTTTCTTTGCCTTCGATGCGATATTTGATGCGCCAAATAGCAGTTTGGGTCTGGGTGATAAGTAAATAAAGGCCTCGACCATCTGCAAGCTTGCTGCCTGGGGCTGAGCGGTTGACGAAGCTCTTGATCCCTTTATCTGTAAGCTTTCCAGAAATACCCCCAACCATGTTTTTGACCCTGTTCGATTTTGCTCCGATACCCCCAATAATACCCCCAGCGTATTTGGATACAGCAGAATCTAGAAAGACCACAATGGTCATACAGCCCTTTATCTACAAAGAAAAACGCCACCCTGGTGGGTGGCGTTAGACTGTTACGTACTACAAAATGGTGGAGTCGGCGGGAATCGAACCCGCGTCCGCAAATCCTCTACAGCAAGTTCTACATACTTAGTCGTGTCATTTAATTTAGCTAGCTAGTCACAGACTGACATGTTCCACGCTCGCGATTCACTAAATTTTCGA
>CAIMXN010000157.1 GCA_903845455.1 uncultured beta proteobacterium
ATGCTTTGCATTGCGCATTGCCTCCAATATGGGTCGTGAGCAAGGATGGCTTGCTGAGCATATGCTGATTTTGGGCGTAACATCCCCTCAAGGAAAAAAATATCACGTAGCGGCAGCATTCCCGTCAGCCTGCGGAAAAACCAACTTCTCCATGATGATTCCGCCCAAAGGCTTTGATGGATGGAAAGTAACTACCATTGGCGATGACATTGCTTGGATCAAACCACGCAAGGACCTGGTTACTGGAAAAACCCGTTTGTTTGCGATCAACCCAGAGTCTGGATATTTTGGTGTCGCTCCAGGAACAAACCGTTTAACAAATCCGAATTGTATCGACTCACTAAACCAAGACGTGATCTTCACCAACGTTGGCCTAACTGATGATGGTGATGTATGGTGGGAAGGTTTAACAGAAACCCCTCCGGCGCACTTGATTGATTGGCAAGGCAAAGATTGGACTCCTGCGGATGGCGCTGCAGGACGTAAGGCTGCACACGCTAATTCACGCTTTACTATGGCCGCTACAAATAACCCAGCCGTTGATCCTAAGTGGGATGATCCAGAGGGCGTTCCTATTGACGCATTTATGTTTGGCGGACGGCGTTCAACTACTGTGCCTTTGGTTAGTGAGGCCCGTGACTGGGTTGAGGGTGTTTACATGGCTGCAACAATGGGCTCTGAAACAACGGCTGCGATTACGGGCAAGGTGGGTGTGGTGCGCCGCGATCCATTCGCCATGATTGCGTTTGCCGGCTACAACATGAGCGACTACTTCCAGCATTGGTTAAACATCGGCACACAGCTTGCCGCTGAAGGCGCTGATTTACCTAAGATCTATTGCGTGAACTGGTTCCGCAAGGACGAGAGCGGCAAGTTTGTTTGGCCTGGTTACGGCGAAAACATGCGCGTTCTTTCATGGATATTGGGCCGTGCTGATGGCACTGCAAAAGGCATTGAAACTGTATTTGGAATTTCTCCAGAGCATGGCGATATACATTGGCAGGGCCTCGACTTTTCTGCTGAGAAGTTCAAAAAGGTGATTGCCGCTTCAGTTGACGACTGGAAGGATGAGCTGAAATTGCACACAGAATTATTCGAACATCTTGGTGAGCGTTTGCCTAAAGAATTGTTGGAAATGCGCGCAAAAATCGAAAAGCGTTTGAACGCTTAAGCCTTCACTGCACCAAACGTTTCACCTAGATTAATTTAATGACCAATCCCCAACACCATGAAATAGTGGTGATTGGGGCAGGCATTGCAGGCGCCACGATCGCAAATGAATTGCTCAGGCGCGACCAATCGGTTTGCATCGTTGATGCTGCATCCTCGCCAGCCAGCGCCTGTTCAAGCCATGCATATGCAATTGCACACCCCCATATAGGCAGGGGCTCGCCTCGCCTTCTAAGGCTGACGCGCATTGCTTTTCTCTTGGCCGAAGCACGTTGGGGAAAGCAGTGGCATCAGCATGGCATTTTTCAGCCAACTAAAAAAGATAAAGTATTTGATCGCGAGGAGCTTGTCAATCACTTGCGGACTCTTGAGTTAGATGAGTCGATTGCAATACCGCTGGATGCCAGAGAGGCTAAAGCAATTTGTGGAATTGAGCAAAGTGGTGTTTGGTTACCACGGGGCGCATCTCTCAGTTTATTTCAGGCTACAAACGACTTATTACAAAACCATGAACGATTAACATGTCTCTGGAATACTCACATCAGCCGACTTGCCTCACATGCTGAAGGATGGCTATTGTTCGATGATGCGGGACATCCAATCATAAGCGCTGGCAAAGTCATCATTGCAGCAGCCATGGAAGCAAAGTCTTTAATGATGAGCATTGATATTCGTTTGCCGTTAAAGCCGGTGCGTGGACAGTTGAGTATTTTTTCCATTGCAAAGAATGATCCCTGGGTAGAGCACATACCAAGAGTGGGTATTTCTGGTGATGGGTATTGCCTACCTGCAGAACAGCTTGCAGATGGCAGCCATCGCTGGATCGTGGGATCAAGTTTTGATGAAGGCGAAGATGATTTACGGGCGCGCGATAGCAGCGACAGCTTTAATCGTGAGCAAGCCCAAGGATTGATCGATTACACACAGGGCAATGTCACTTCATTAAAAGTTGACCATAGTTTTGTGGGGGTACGTTGTGTTGCAGGTGACCGTTTACCCATCATTGGAGCCCTTACTCAACGCCCAGGAATTTTTTTGGCTACTGCTCTGGGGTCGAGAGGGGTTCTTTGGTCCGCATTAGCGGCCAAACTCATTACTGCTCAGGTACTTGCAGATGACTTTACTTTGCTGGCACGCTTAGGTTTTGCAGCAGACTTGCTTGCTGCACTTGCTCCAGCGCGTTTCTTTGCTGGCGCCTTGGCCGCACCTTCAGCCTTCGGTGCTTTGGCCTCAAATTCAAAACCAATCTTGCCGTCGGACCCCAAAGCCAAGTAAGCCTTAAAACCGCGTCCAGTGCGATTTGATTTGAAGTTGGTTAACAGGTCGGTTTTTCCTTCGGCCAATAACTTTTGCACTTGTTCCGCAGAAATTTCTTGCTGTAGAACCACCTTACCAGTTTTGAAGTCACACGTTTTACTTGGGCCAGTATTGTTTTCGCACACATAGCGCATGCCATCTTCATATACCGCACCAGAACATTTCGGACAGACCCCCAAAGCTTGTCGACCAGTGAAGTCAATAGCTTCAGTTTCATTGTCTTGGGTATTGCCAAAATCAAACTCAAGCTTAAATCCAGCATTTGGATAGTCTGCATCATCCTCTGGTATTTCACTTAATTTAATGATGGCTGCAAAAGGACGACCCATTTTGCTGCGGAAACCTTGTAACGGGCCAATCGTTTTTTCACGCAACAGCTCTTCAACTTCGGGATATTCAAAGGCCCGCCCGCCAGGAGTTTTGCTAATAGTAAAGCCACATTTTTCGCAAGCAAAACGACGATAGTTTTCTTTAACAGATCCTTTGCAATGGGGGCATGGCGTTGACATGGTTGCGTAGTCACCGGGAATGGTGTCGCTATCATATTCTTTGGCGCGCTTGACAATGCGTTGCGTCATTTGTGCAATTTCTTGCATAAAGGTGTCGCGCTTCATCTTGCCTTGTTCAATCAGCGACAACTTATTTTCCCAGTTGCCGGTGAGATCTGGGCGCGTTAACTCTTCAACATCTAAACCCCGCAGAAGTGTCATTAACTGAAATGCTTTTGCAGTGGGTATCAGCTCACGGGCTTCACGCACCATATACCTTTCTGCAAGCAAGCCCTCGATGATCGCAGCGCGCGTAGCTGGAGTGCCCAAACCCTTTTCTGCCATCGCTTCGCGCATCTCATCGTCATCAACCCATTTACCAGCACTTTCCATTGCAGAGAGTAATGTGGCTTCGGTGTAGCGTGCTGGCGGTTTAGTTTTCAGTGGGACAGCAGCAATCGCTTCGTTTTGAACGATCTCGCCCTCTTGAACGGCTACCAATTCATCATCAGCTTGATTAGAGCGGCCATAGACTGTTAGCCAGCCTGGATTGACAAGCACTCGACCTTCCGTCTTGAAGTGGTGACCAGACGCCTCAGTGATACGTGTCGTCACTCTAAATTCAGCAGCAGGGTAAAAGACTGCCAAGAAGCGTCGAACGACTAAGTCGTACAACTTGAACTCAGGCTCACTTAAGGTTTTAGGTGCTTCAAGTGTAGGAATAATGGCAAAGTGATCTGAGATTTTTGAGTTATCAAAAATTCGTTTATTTGGTTTAATCCAGCCTGCCCCTACTTTTGCTTTTGGATCCTTGGGGTCGCCCTGCAAAATTTGCTCGGCGAATGGCCGATACTCTGGCGAATGTTTGACTAAGTTTTCCATTGTTTGCTTGACGGTGTCTAAATAATCTTCTGGCAACGCTTTTGCATCCGTACGCGGATAAGTGAGCACTTTGTGACGTTCGTAAAGAGCCTGCGCTAGGCCTAGAGTATTTTTGGCCGAGAAACCAAAGCGGGCATTGGCTTCACGCTGCAAACTGGTTAAGTCGAATAGCTGAGGCGCAAGTTGAGTTGCAGGCTTGGCCTCTTCTGTAACGGAGGCTTTTTTATCGCGACAAGCGGCTACGATACTTTGCGCAGCAGCCTCACTCCAGAGTCGGTTTTCACGGGCATCTGGTGCCGTAGGATCTTTTTTAAACTTAGGATCAAACCAGCGACCTTCATAAATACCGGCAGCAGCAATAAATTCAGCTTTAACTTCCCAGTAGTCCTTAGAAATAAATTTGCGGATGAGCTCTTCACGCTCTACAACGATTGATAGAGTGGGTGTTTGTACCCTGCCAACCGTTGTGAGAAAGAAGCCGCCACTCTTACTATTAAAGGCGGTCATTGCCCGAGTGCCATTGATGCCAACCAGCCAATCTGCTTCAGAGCGGCAACGAGCCGCATCGGCCAGCGGCTTCATATCATCATCAGAGCGCAGCGAGGCAAAGCCCTCACGAATAGCGTTCGGCGTCATGGACTGCAACCAGAGTCGCTGAATGGACTGGGGCGCTTTAGCATGTTGCGCAATCAAACGGAAAATCAGCTCACCTTCTCGTCCCGCATCGCATGCATTAATGAGGGCGTTAATGTCTTTGCGTTTAATCAGTTTTTGCAAAACCTTTAAACGGGATTCTGTTTTGGCAATCGGGCGCAAGTCAAAATAAGGTGGCACCACTGGCAAGTTGGCAAAAGACCATTTGCCACGCTTAACTTCATATTCTTCAGGCGCGGCTATTTCTAAAAGGTGACCAACGGCAGATGAGATAACGAAGTCAGCGCTTTCAAAGTAGTCCTCATATTTTGTAAAGCCACCCAAGGCTTTGGCAATGTCGTTAGCTACCGATGGCTTCTCAGCAATGATGAGCGCCTTTGGATGGTCCACGGTTAAGGTTTTAGAACTGCTTTTAGTAGATGCTTTAGCCACGCGTTTGCCTAAATTTGAGCCTGAAATTAAGTATTGAATAGGAGAAAAGGATGATCAATTTAAACCAAATCAGGGTTTGGTCGATCATTTATCCCTTTTTTATTATTAACCGATAAATTAGCAAAAGTCCAAAAACGCCGGATTTCTAGTTTTCTTAAACGGCCTATTTCACCAAAAACCTCATTCTATAGCCTTTAAATAGGGTTTTTGCGTGTATAAGAGGTCCTCAAGGACTTCACTTGGAGAACTCACCAGCTTGGCTCCTTCCTGAATAAGGCGATTACAACCCTTGTAGATTGGATCATCAATTGGGCCTGGAAGGGCAAAAACCTCTCTCCCCAGTTCAGAAGCAATTCGTGCAGTAATCAGCGAGCCAGATTTATCGGCAGCTTCTATGACCACCACACCCAATGCAAGAGCTGCAATTAAGCGGTTGCGCCTAGGAAAATGAAAGGGTTTGGGCCCAATACCAGGCGGAAACTCTGATACTAAGAGGCCCCTTTGGCTAATGACGCTTGCTAACTTGGCATGCTCTTTTGGATAAACAACATCCACTCCCGTACCGCAAACTGCCAAAGTGAGCCCTTCTTTAAGCCCAAGAGTGGCTCGGTGGGCAGCGCCATCGATTCCACGTGCCAATCCAGATAGCACCACTAAGCCAGCCTTAGAGAGCGCTGTGGCGAACAAGGAAGCGGTCTTCATGCCTCTAGTGCTGGCTTCACGTGCACCCACAACGGCAATCATCGGGCGCCTAAGCAAACGAATATCACCATATATATAGAGCACTGGCGGAGGATCGTATAAATCATTCAGTCTGACGGGGTAGCGCTTGTCCCGGCGGTTTATGGGTGTGATGCTATTGGTGGCTTGAGATAGGTGCATTGATTGATTTTGAGCTTGAGAATATTTTTAACAATCGGGACAGTCTGATTACTCTGTTGGATAATTCCTACATGGCTTTATTAACCGTTCTTTGCTATCCAGACCCTCGTCTCTATAAGGTTGCCAAACCTGTAGCGGTGGTCGACGCACGCATTAAAAAGATCGTCGCCGATATGGCCCACACCATGTATGACGCACCTGGGGTTGGCTTGGCGGCAACCCAGGTTGATATTCATGAGCGTATTTTGGTAATTGATATTTCGGAGAATCAAGATGAGCTGATGGTTTTTATCAACCCTGAATTAGTGTGGGTCAGCCCCGAGAAAAAAGCATGGCGCGAAGGTTGCCTTTCCGTTCCTGACCATTACGATGAGGTAGAAAGGCCTGACACAGTGAGAGTCAAAGCCTTGGATATCAACGGAGAAAAATTTGAAATAGAGGCGGATGGTTTGCTCTCGGTATGTTTACAACACGAGATGGATCATTTGCAAGGCAAAGTATTTGTGGAGTATTTATCTTTACTTAAGCGTAATCGTATTTCGCTCAAAATGAAAAAGCGTATTAAAGAGTTAGTAGGTCAGCGCTAAGCGCCATCAATGAAAATTGTTTTTGCTGGAACGCCTGAGTTCGCCACGCAAGCAATGCGCGCAATAGATGCTGCTGGTCATCGCATTGTTTTAGCGTTGACACAACCAGATCGTCGCGCAGGCAGAGGAATGCATTTCCAAGCTAGCCCAGTGAAAACATTTGCACTAGAAAAAAATATTCCGGTGTTGCAACCAGCCTCTCTTCGACGAAATGGTGTCGACCCAGAAAAAAACAAGCAAGCACAGACTGCTTATCAACGATTGTCGGAGATAGATTTTGATGTCATGGTAGTAGTTGCTTATGGCCTGATTCTTCCGCAGGAAATTTTAGATATTGCTGAATGTGATCAGCGTCATGGGTGCTTTAACATTCACGCCTCTATTCTGCC
>CAIMXN010000158.1 GCA_903845455.1 uncultured beta proteobacterium
CCTCATTACCCTTGTAGCCTTTTTATTGACGCTTGGCGTCTTAGTAAGTTTTCATGAGTTTGGTCATTTTTTAGCTGCTCGTCTGTGCGGCGTTCGGGTACTTCGCTTCGCCTTAGGATTTGGTAAACCCCTTTTTACTTACATCGCATCCAATCGCACTGAGTGGGTGGTAGCGGCCATCCCATTAGGTGGATATGTGAAGCTCATGGACAGCCGGGATTCAAGCCAGGTCATTTCTGAAGCTGATCGTTCCGAATCATTTGATGCCAAACCTTTATGGCAACGGTCGTTCATTGTGGCCGCTGGCCCTTTGGCAAATTTCATATTGGCAGTCTTATTATTCGGGCTTATTTATATGAGTGGGGTCGCACAGTTACCTGCGCGCCTAGAGGCTCCTCCAGCGAGTTCATTGGCCGCCGATTTAGGTATTGTTGCTGGCGATCAAGTCATTGGCTGGAAATATCTTGCAGCAGACTCTGAAAATACCGTGATTTCTGAGGACTTTGAGCCAGTTTTAAGTTGGAATGTCTTACGCTGGAAGCTGCTTGATGCCCTCACGGGACAGGAGGGGTTTGTCTTAGAATTGCGAGGCCATTCGGGAGGAAGTTCTTTCAAGGTCTTTAAAGGACTAGATTTGCCCCAAATGAGGCCTGAAACAGACCCGTTTCTGGCCTTAGGCATCCGTCCTCAGCTTAGCTCTCAATCTGACTGGTTTAAGCTCAAATTAGGACCTTTAGATGCTGTGACTTATGCCACAGGGCGGGTATGGCTCATCACTAAGGTATCAACCCGACTGATGCTGGGATTACTCACTGGCAATACCTCTATCAAGCAGCTGGGCGGACCCTTAAGTATTGCTGATATGGCTGGGAAGTCTTTGCAGGTCGGTTGGCAGCCATATTTAGCTTTTTTAGCACTTATGAGTATTAGTATTGGCCTGCTGAATTTAGTGCCTTTACCGATGCTTGATGGGGGTCAGCTCCTGTATGATGCATGGGAGTTGGTTGCTGGTAAGCGAATTTCGATTTCAATGCAGGAGCAGCTCCAAAAAGTGGGCTTTTTCTTACTGATGTCACTCTCGCTACTAGCCTTGTTTAATGATTTGCAACGCTACCTTTCGCCTTGAATTTTTTGACCTCATTCCCTCGTCTTTTCGTCCGATTTCTTGCGCAAGTCATGCTGATTGCTGCTGCAGGATTTTTTGTAAACGCGCATGCAGCGGATTCTTTTGTCATTAAAGATATTCGCATTGAAGGATTGCAGCGCGTAGAGCCTGGAACAGTTTTTAGTTACCTTCCAGTTCAAGTGAGCGATACCTTTACTGATGAGAAGGGTGCTGAAGCAATTAAAGCTTTATATGGCACGGGCTTTTTTAGGGATGTACAGATTCAGGCGCAAGGCGATGTCTTAATTGTGATTGTCGATGAGCGGCCAACGATTTCCCGAATTGAGTTTACGGGCATGAAAGAATTTGACCAAGAGATTGTGCGGAAATCTCTGAAGTCGGTTGGGGTTGCTGAGGCGCGTTTCTACGATAAAGCCCTGATTGATAAAGCCGAGCAGGAATTAAAGCGTCAATATATCGGTAAAGGGATGTATGCCGCTGAGGTTGTCGCTACGGTGACGCCAGTGGAGCGCAATCAAGTGGCCATCTACTTCAATATTGATGAAGGTCCTGTTGCGAAGATTCAGGAAATTAATTTTATCGGTAATAAGGTGTTTAGTGAGAGTACTTTATTAAGTGAGATGCAGCTCAAAACGGGCGGATGGTTATCTTGGTATAGCAAAGATAATTTGTACTCCAAACAAAAACTGACGGCCGATCTGGAGACTATTCGCTCTTACTATCTGAATCGTGGCTATCTTGAATTTGTGATTGAATCTACTCAGGTATCCATTACCCCAGATAAAAAAGGCATCTACCTCACCATTAGTATTCGCGAGGGTCAAAAGTTCACCGTTAAGAATGTGCGTCTTGCTGGTGAGTTACTTGGCAAAGAAGCTGAATTAATGCAGTTGATCACCTTAAAGCCAGGCGATACATTCTCCTCTGCAGA
>CAIMXN010000159.1 GCA_903845455.1 uncultured beta proteobacterium
TACTGGCGAATCTAATAAATGCGGCACTCGCTCTACCTTTGATATTTTTCCGATGTATCTCAAGTACATCGTGGGCGATGTCAAACTGGCCCGCCCTATGAAGATTACAGTAGATTGCGGTAATGGGGTTGGTGGTGCATTCGCAGGCCAGTTGTTTAGAGCACTGGGTTGCGAAGTGGAAGAACTCTTTTGCGAGGTGGATGGTCATTTTCCGAATCACCATCCCGATCCAGCGCACATCGAGAACTTACAGGATCTCATTCAGAATTTAAAAACTACCGATAATGAATTAGGTCTCGCCTTTGATGGTGATGCTGACAGACTCGGTGTTGTCACTAAAGATGGTCAAGTAATTTTTCCTGACCGTCAAATGATGCTGTTTGCCAAAGATGTTTTATCCAGAAATCCTGGTAGCCAAATTATTTATGACGTTAAATGCACTCGTAACTTAGCCACTTGGGTTAAACAACATGGCGGGGAACCGCTGATGTGGAAAACAGGCCACTCACTTGTTAAAGCCAAGCTTAAAGAGACTGGTGCACCACTTGCAGGTGAGATGTCTGGCCATATCTTCTTTAAAGACCGCTGGTTTGGTTTTGATGATGGTCTCTATACAGGTGCACGTCTTTTAGAGATTCTCTCTAAAGAGAAAGATCCCAACAAAACACTGAACGACTTGCCAAATGCGATATGTACACCTGAGCTACAAGTTGCATGTGCCGAGGGTGAACCTTTTGCTCTGCTCGAAACCATTAAAGCCAATGCGAAGTTCCCTACTGCAGAATCTATCAATACGATTGACGGAGTTCGTGTGGAATATGCCGATGGCTTTGGACTTGCCCGACCTTCGAATACGACACCTGTCGTGGTGATGCGCTTTGAAGCGGATAGTGAAGCAGCGATTAAGCGTATTCAGGCGGAGTTTAAGGCAGTGTTGTTGGCTGTGAAGCCTGAGGCCCAGTTACCTTTCTAGTTCCCTATTTGAATGCCTACATAATTGGGTCATGATCATCAACAACTCCATCCGCACTTACAACAAACAAAAAGTTTAAAAAAGGCTACTAATCTCACACTCAATACGGAAGTATTGGCTGAGGCAAAAAAGTTAGGCATCAATATATCGAAAGTATGTGATGCCTTTTTAGAGTCATTTGTAAGGCAAGAGAAGGAGCGGCTCTGGAAACTGGAAAATGCAAAATTTAAGCTCAGTGGAGGATTTAATGCCTAGCTTTGCAATTCAAGGTAAAAAAATTTGTCTTGGACACACCAAGAATGTCGTCAGTTCTCGCTAAGCACCTTAAAAAAGAAGTCGCTAGCCTGAGAGATCAACAGCACATTGTTGTAGCGGCCATTGATAGGCTCTTTCGTGGGTTTTAAATCAATTTAGACTTGAAGAGCATTCTCAAATGGCCTTTTTAGTGGGTTTATAAGGCACCCCTATGTCATATAAGTACTGAGTTAAAAAGGGCTCCCAAATTTTCCGCCCTGCAGGATCCATAAGGAGATTATGGGCATCATTGGAAAATATTCCGAACGGAATAAAACGCGAATTGGGATTTCCATGGGAGTAATGGACAAACATCAGGTTTGCGGTATGCCGGTCAATCAAGCTGTCGTTATCTCCATAAAACCAGATGGTCGGCAAAGTCGTTTTATCACCAAAATGGCCAGAGGCATCTATCAAATCATTGTAAAGACCGAAACAACAGGGTTCTTTGACAACACCTGAAAAATTGACCAGTCCTTTCAAAGAGGAATCTGGGTGATTTGTTCCATAAGCAAGGGTGATCCAGCCGCCTGTTGACTGGCCAACCATTACCGTAATATTTTTATTAACGTAGGGAAGAGTGTGAGCATAATCTATCGTGGCATTCAGATCCCCAGCAGCATTTAGTCCATACAACTCCACTGACTTACCCGAAAAAGTACTCTCTCCATCCGATTGAGCAAATCCATGTCTCATTGGAACAATGACGACATAATCTCGTTCAATAAAATATTGCACCATCGCCATAGGTCTAAAACGTTCCTGTTGATGTGAGTTACCTAAATTTGTTCCATGATTAATAATCGCCAATGGAAATGGGCCGGGGCCGGATGGTTTGAATATCGTTGTCTGAATTTTTAGGTCTGATAAAAATCCAGTCTTACTGATGAAAGCTACCTCTTCAGAGAAAGTGCTTTGTCCATGCGTATTTGCAATAAAAAATAGTGAGCCAAGAAAAAATAGTGACGCCCCAGTGAAGTGGAGAATGAAACTCCGCAATGGGTTTTGGGGTTTGCTAAACATCCTGAATTTAGACAATGGTGAGATTCAAAATAGGAATCGTGATTACTCTGGACTGTTAAGAGATCCAAGATAGTTACTGACTGCACGCATATCTGCATCAGATATGTCATGAGTGAGAACCATCATTGCTTGGCCATTGGGACGATTCTGAGTATGCTTAAAAATAATCATTTGATCATTTAAATAATTTGCATGTTGACCTGCGAGTCTAGGTATTTCAGCTCTACCAACGGCACCTTTTTGATGACACAAGGTGCAAGGGGGCACCCCAGATTTTGGAATGCCTTCCGTATATATTTGCTCACCCCTGCGAACGAGAGGTGAGTCACTTTTTTCACCCTTCATAGGTACTTGGGCTGAATAGTATTCGGCCAATTCGTCTATTTGCTGCGCACTAAGATCGCCTCCGAAAATCCACATGAATGCCATTGAATTGGCACTCTTGCGCAGATGCTCTTTAAATTGCGCGAGCTGTATACGTAAATACTCTTTTTGTTGGCCGGCCAAATGAGGATACTGACTGGAGATAGATTGTCCTGTCTTTCCGTGACATCCCGAACATACTTGAAGTGCAATCAGAGAACCTGAGCGTTCAGAAATTTCAGATTCAGGCTTCTTTACTGGATCAGCAAATACTGGCAAAGTCTGTGTAAATGCCAAAAAGAGAAATGCAGAAATGCGGATTTTATTTTTTGTCAGCAGATTTTTTAAACTGCCTCCGCGCGCCTGATTGGGGTGAATACAAGTAGATACTATGACTTTATTCATTCGGTTAACTGTATAGTAATGAGCCTACAAAGACAATGGCTTTCAGTCTAGATACCTCAAAAACTATAAAGTAAGTAATCGGCTTATTTATTGGATAATTCGAGCCCGCTGACGAAGCATTTTGACGTTTTCTAGCAGATAGTTTTGAATGATTGCTTGCTCTAACTGGGGTTTCGATTGACTAAAACTTTTAGTCTTTACTTCCCGCTTATCATCCAATTTGAGAATGAACCATGACCCACTGAAGGAAATTGGCGTGGTAGTAGAGGATCCTTTTGAGAGAGTGCTAACAACGCTACTGATTTCTGTTGGTAACTGCCCTAATGAAACCCACCCTATCTGACCGCCCTCTTTTTTAGAAGCGGCATCAATAGAATATTCCCTGGCCAATTTTTCAAAAGAATCGCCCTGCCCAATTCGGGAAATTAATCCTAAGGCGCTAGATTGACTCCCTACTACGATTTGGCTCAGTCGATATTGCATACTAGCAGTACCTGAACCTCCTAACTCTTTGATTTGACGTTCATACTCCGCCTGCAAAACCTCATTTGTCATTGGATGGCTGCTGAGATAGTCTTGCACCATCGCCTGAACTAATAAAGTTTGTTTTAATTGCAAATATTGAGTATTGAGGTCTATTTTTTTATCTAAGCCTATCCTCGTAGCCTCTTGAGCTAAGAGCTCACGATTGATTAATTCTTGCTTTAGGTTATTTCTTAATGTGGGAGTATCTGCTTGACCAGCAGCAACCGCATTCTTCACATTCAGCTCCAGTAAGTCCTCTGATAAATAGACCCCATTGACTGAGGCAAAGAAACTAAACTCTCCATCAGTATCCGTTTTCGTAGAGAGCTCGGCAGCGCTAGCAAAGCATCCAAAGCTAACTAGAGTCAAAAGCCAAGCGACAGATAGAATTTTTTTCATCGGAATCAATTTTCTTACTCAGAACTATTCAATTAAGGATTTAATGCAAAGGAATTTTAGTGGCAGATTTTCCTATAGGGTCTTGTTCAGGTTCACTCACTACCAACTGAGGAGAAGTTTGCCACTGAGCATTCACTGCCAGATGATTGAGTAAGACACATAAGGCTTGGAGCATGCGCCCGTCTAACTTTATATTTAAATTAGCATTGGCTGGCAAAACAAAATCAAGAGAAAGTACATCAACCCCACTCTCCTGACTCAATTGACATTTCACTTCCATCACCAACAATGCATCAGCGCCTAACGGGTATTGAGTCCCACCCTGATACTCCTCACCCTTGCCGGAAGTATCCGACTGAGTGATCTGGTCTTGCAGATTTGCTTGCTCAAATTGAGCGATCGCTTTTGCAGTCTCGGGAGCATGACTCTTTTCTAATTGTTTTTCATACAAATGAGCAGTTGCCCCCAATATAAACAGGCTAACGCGCCGAGTGAACCAGAGACGAAACTCTGCAGCCTCATCCGTATTAAAGCGAAATAGAATTCGATCCTCATGGATAAGATACGTTGCATTTAGTTGTTTAATACCCATATCGCCCCTTTATCTTCATTACCACTAGACGCCCTTCCTAGCTGCGGATCTTTGCTTCATATTACCCGACAAAAGACAGCAGAAGAGCACACTCCCAATGAATATCGGAGCTCCAGGGCACTCAATTTGCTCAAGCGAAGAAAATTTAATCTAATTGATTTGAGGCAATATTTAAGAGCACTACCTGCTCACCACTCAATAACATTTCTAATGTAATCGAGCTTAAGGAAACGGTCTGTACCCCAGCCAACCTACCCTCAAAGGAATGGGGGCGTAATGACGGGTGAACGGGGTTCATTTGGAGTATTTGCAGCGCCTTTGCATACTGATTTTCGACTTCTGGATGCGCCTTCAGAAATTGGGTAGCACGCTTGGCGTAGCGCTCCGTGAAAACAAGCTCTTTCACTTCAATTCCTCATTTGGCTGCAAGAGAAGCAGATCGAGAACTAGCTTGAAGGGGTTTCTGTGACCCACTTTTAATTTGTTTTAAATGTTCATCAGGCGATACCGCTTCAAAACGCCCTGCTTCTATATCTGCACGGGACTCTGATAATGCGGCCTCTAGCTCACATTCACGCATGTATTGGTAGTGCTCATAGGTCATCACGACATATTTCAGCTGACCACGCACGCGTACCGCCACCTCTGACTGTGAAGACAGTTCTTCCTCCAAAGCTTTAATTCCTTTGACCTTTAGGTCATTGGCAGAAATTGCGTTCATACGTCACCTTATTCAGTGCCTGATTAAGAGTACTAATTATTACACACTTTAGCGTATAAATAAACATTTGCTTTTTACGCTCTAAGTAGTATTATTCATTTCTCTGTTAAGAGTACTTTTAATAGATTCATTTATAAAGCTGTTTATTGAACCTTTTCAATGCTTTATAAGCTTCTTATAAAAGTACTATTAATAGTACTTTTAATAGTACTTTCTTAAAAAATGCTTATTACGCCATAGGGCTTAGTTCGGAATTTTTCAGAAAAATCAATAACTTAAGAGGATGTAGGCTATGAAGATCAACAAAATCATTGCTGTGTTCTGGGCTATTTTTATACTTCACACTACTACTCAGGCAGCTCAAAATACCTCATTTGCTGTGCAGATTCCGAATGCACAGTGGTGGAAAGCTATTGAAAGAGGCGACCAAAA
>CAIMXN010000160.1 GCA_903845455.1 uncultured beta proteobacterium
GGATACCGATAGCAATTCCATCAAACTCCATTTTGAATTACGCGTGAATGGTAAGCCAGTTAATCCAGTGCCATACCTGCAATAAGTTCTGTAACGCATTTTGTATACCCCTTAGCAAGTCGCTTAGTAAGCTCCCATGGCAACCGTCCTTGTCTTTGATATCGAGACCATCCCTGATGTAGCAGGATTGCGTCGCCTCGAGGATTTTTCGGAGGCCATGTCTGATGTTGAAGTTGCGGCAAAGGCGATGGCCGATCGTGCCGCTAAATCCGGTAGTGAATTTTTACCCCTGTATCTGCAGCGCATTGTTGCGATCTCTTGTGTGATTCGCAGAACCACTAAAGATGGTTTGCCCCAAATCAAAGTAGGCACACTCGGCACGGCACAAGATGATGAGAAGGTCTTGATACAAGCATTCTTTGACTTGATTGAAAAATACACACCGCAATTAGTCTCCTGGAATGGCAGTGGTTTTGATCTCCCAGTCTTGCACTACCGCGCATTGGCAAACCAGATTCAAGCGCCACGCTATTGGGAGATGGGCGAGAGTCAAGAGAACGATAGTCGAGAATTTAAATGGAATAACTACATCAGTCGATATCACATGCGTCATATCGATCTCATGGACCTCTTAGCAAAATTTAATGGCAGAGCAAATGCACCACTCGATGGCTTGGCCAAGCTCTGTGGTTTTCCAGGCAAGATGGGCATGGACGGCAGTCAAGTTTGGCCAGCCTACCAAGATGGCAAGATTGATGACATCCGTCGTTATTGCGAAACCGATGTCGTTAATACTTATCTGATGTATTGCCGTTTTCAGTTGCTGCGTGGCGGCTTCTCACTCGCCGAGTATCAAGAAGAGATTGAATTTGTTAAAGCCTATTTAAAAACCGAATCTCAAGAGCCCAATGGTGCGCAGTGGCAAGAATATCTCCAAGGTTTTGCGCCGGATGCGTAGAGGAGATAAGCCAGTCAATATCGTAGTGACTGAGCCAGTACAGATTGAATCACTAGACCTCGATGCGCAAGGCATTGCCCGTTTAGCGCCTAATGAGCAAGAGCTGGCACAAGGACATAGCGGCAAAGTCATATTCATTCAAGGTGCCTTACCAACCGAGCGAGTAACTTACGTCGTCACCCGTGAGAAGGCTCGCTTTAGCAAGGCCAAACTTTTAGAAATACTTAAGCCTGCAGTATTTAGAGCCGAACCCAAATGCAAAGCCTTTGGAATCTGCGGTGGTTGCACTATGCAGCACTTAGATATTCGGGCGCAGATTGCGATGAAGCAACGCGTCCTCGAAGATGACTTGCAGCATATCGCCAAAGTCAAACCTGAAGAAATTCTCCGCCCTATGGGTGGTCCTGCTTGGGAATATCGGCACCGTGCACGCCTCAGTGTAGTCAATCGCTCGATCAAAAAAGGCACGGTTTTGGTTGGCTTTCATGAGGGGAAGAGCGGCTATGTCGCCGATATGACGGCTTGCGAGATCTTACCCAAGCACGTCTCTGATCTATTACCAGCGATGCGCAAGCTAGTCATGGGTTTATCGATTGTTGATCGCATGCCGCAAATTGAAATCGCGGTAGGCGAAGCAGAAGAGCCAAATTCTGCTGATCCTCAAAAAAGTAAACCGGTCACCGCCTTAGTCTTTCGCACTCTCAAGCCTTTAACCACTGCCGATGAGCAATTGTTAAGAGATTTTGCTGATCAACATCAAGTCTGGATTTGGTTACAGCCCAAAGGCATTGAAACCGTTGCACCATTCTATCCAGAAACCGGCAAGCTTTGCTATCGCTTACCCGAGTTTGAAATCGAGATGCCCTTTAAGCCCGCCGACTTTACCCAAGTCAATCACCTAATGAATCGTGCTTTAGTGAGTAGGGCAATTCGTTTGCTAGAAGTTAAGCCAAGTGATCGCGTACTCGATCTCTTTTGTGGGATTGGTAATTTCACATTACCTCTCGCCAGAAAATCCCAAAGTGTTTTGGGTATCGAGGGTTTGGAAAGTTTGACCACTAGAGCAAAAGAAAATGCCCAGCATAATCAACTGGCGGATAAAGCCAGCTTTATGCAAAGCGATTTGTTTGAAGTGACAACGGAAACAATCGCCTCTTGGGGCAAAGCAGAGCGCTGGTTGATGGATCCACCGCGTGAAGGTGCAATGGAAATCTGCAAAGCTTTAGCCGATCTCCATCTCAACCATGACCCCTTGATGCCCGAGCGCATCGTCTACGTCTCTTGCAATCCCAAGACTTTGGCCAGAGATACTGAAATACTTTGCCATCATGCTGGCTACAGTTTGCAGGGGGCCGGGGTGGTCAATATGTTCCCGCACACCTCGCATGTCGAGTCGATCGCGGTCTTTCAGAAGACCTAAAATCCCAAATTATCCCAATTCATTCAGTTATTTAGCGCTAGATTGGTGCTTATCGCTTGATTGCGGTGCATTAGCTATCAAGTGCTGTCTTCTATAAGAGTAGATTGAAGGTGTGCAGTGATTCATGGCTGCTAACGGTTTTATCCACTACTAGGAGTGTGTCATGAGGGCCTCGGATAGTTTGGCAATCTTATTGGTATTGATTGCACTGTCTTATGCGATCAGCATGTTTGTCGCTAACTAATGATTGAGCTACAAAAGAGCTGACGACAGAAAGTAAAAAGGCGCCCGTAGGCGCCTTATGAGAGCAACAATAAAATGTTGCTTAGTCTCTCTTAGTCTCTATTGCCACCAACAATACCGAGTAAAGCCAGCAAGTTGGTAAAGACGTTGTACACATCTAAGTAGATCGCTAGTGTAGCCATGATGTAATTGGTTTCACCGCCATTGATGACGCGCTGTACATCAACCAAGATGAATGCCGAGAAGATGGCAATAGCGAGCACCATCACCGTCAGCATCAAAGCAGGCAATTGCAACCAGATGTTTGCTAAAGAAGCCACGATCAAGAGCAGTACACCCACCATCAACCATTTACCCATACCA
>CAIMXN010000161.1 GCA_903845455.1 uncultured beta proteobacterium
AGAAACCCAGAGTAACGGACCTAAGCGTGTTACCCCTGTCTTTATCAATGGTAAGCGAGTAAAGACAATCGACGTTCATGCACATTGCGTATTTCAAGATTCGCTTGATTTGATGGGCCCAGATTCAAAATCATATTTGCCTCCCACCAAAGGGGTTCCCGAGCATTTTATTGAGATACATCGACGTATTGCTGCGATGGATGAGCAGGGAATCGACATGCAGGTATTGAGCGTGAATCCCTATTGGTATCGGCAAGACAGAGATACGGCCGCAGAGATTTGCCGTATTAATAACCAGAATCTGGCTGAACTTTGCGCCCAACGCCCAGATAAATTTGCGGCTTTTGCTTCTCTCAGCATGCAATATCCTGATTTAGCAGTGCAGCAGCTTGAAGAGGCAGTGAAAAAACAGGGTTTATGTGGAGCGGCAATAGGTGGAAGTGTATTGGGCGTAGATTTTGCAGACCCTAAATTTCATCCCGTACTTGCTAAAGCTCAAGAGCTCAATGTAACTCTTTTTATTCACCCACAAAGCACTCCTCCATTAGCGCAGCGTTTCAAAGGTAACGGGTGGATGTCTAATGTAATTGGTAACCCTTTAGATACCACCATTGCGCTCCAGCATTTAATTTACGAGGGCGTACTCGATAAATACCCGCAATTAAAAGTACTGGCTGCGCACGGCGGTGGGTTCTTAGGTTCCTATGCCCCAAGAATGGATCACAGCTGTTTTGTTTCGCCACAAAATTGTAATCCCGAGATTGTGCTAAAGAAAAAACCAACCGAATATTTAAACCAGCTCTATTTTGACTCTTTGGTGTTTACACCTGAAGCTTTGCGACATTTGGTGGCTCAGGTTGGCGCAAGTCAGGTGGTAATTGGTACTGATCATCCAATTCCTTGGGAAGAGTATCCCGTAGAGCACGTCATGAGTACGCCTGGGCTAACGAACTCTCAGCGTGTAGCTATCTTGGGTGGTAATGCTGCTAGATTGTTGGGGCTGAAAGTTTAAGTTCTAACAATGTGAACACTGCAAGGGGCCTCTTCCACGATCTTGGTCATTGAGGTTCTCCACGGCGTTACCTTGTTTGGTAATTTGTGGGATGCACCAATCAGAATGAGTGATGCATCATTATCCTTTGCAAATTCTACAATGCGGGTTGCAGGGTCCAGTGCTTCTAGCACGTGGTAAGAAATGCGCTCTGGTGGTAGCTTCAGTGGTTTTGCCCACTCCATTAACTGCACCAAGTGTCCGCGCACAATACCGCTTGCAGTTTCACTTTCTTGATTGCCTTCAAAAGTGGGTGTACTGGCAATGGTGCTCAGACAAATCAAACGACTTTCAGGATAGGCTTGCAATAAATTTTTTGTAGTAGTTTGCATCTGTTCGCGTAAATCTTCATCAGATTGACGGGTATCAATCGCAGCAATCATTAGTGGAGCGTTTTGATCACCCCTACTCGGCAGTGGGCTTGGTGAGGGTTCATAGCCTGCAGCCCTTAACCAGCGCTTGAGGTTCTCCCAAAAGCTTGGTGGTTCAAGGCGTTCAGATCGCTCCGTCAACTTTACACTTTCAGGATCACGCAATACTTGACGTAAGCGCGTGGCACTTTGATAGCGGTCATCGGCTCTCGGCTCTAGGCAACGCAATACTACTTCTTGTAGCCAGCGCGGGATTTCTTTTCGAATAGCCCTGGGAGGAAATGGTTCTGCCCACATTCTTTTTCGCAAACCACTCATGGACTGGGGATTTCCAAAGGGGAGCTCACCTGTAAGCAACTCGTACATGATGACGCCGATGGAGAAGATGTCACTGCGGTAGTCTGATCGAACGCCAGCAACTTGCTCTGGTGAAATGTATGGAGCAGACCCGATGCCTTTGCGCATTTCTTCGGCAAGTAAATCTGGGAAGCGTGAGTGATGCGAGAGGCCAAAGTCAATCAGCGTTAATTTACCTTGCCCATCAATCAGCACGTTGTCTGGTTTGATATCGAGATGTATTGCATCTTGTGAGTGCAAAGACTGAACCGCTTGCGCTAGATCAGCACCAATACGAAGGACTTCATCGACGCTAAATTTTTTGCCTTCTTTAATGAGTTCTTCGAGCGGATGTCCTGCCACTTGTTCCATGGCAATATAGGGACGCGTTGCCATGTTTCCCGAGCCTAGATACTTCGGTACATATGGGCTCTTTAGAGAACGCAAGATCGTGAGTTCAGTTTCAAACCCAATCAAACTTTCTACTGGCTGGTCTTTGCCAACCCGTGGAATTTTTAAGAGAATGGGAAGATCGATACCAGCTTTAGTGGCCGAGAAAAGGCTAGCCATGCCTCCACGGTGTAGTTCTTTACCAAGAACAAAACCATCAACTACTTTGCCTTCCTGAAATATGTCATCTACGGCTTCAATATCAGGTTTTATGGTCATGGATAAATTACTTGCCAGTAATTAAACGGTTTGCCAACTCTTCGGGTAAGCCAGCGCGTCTTACTTTATCTGCAGCTTTAAAGTGGTCGTATGGAACACGATGGAAAGTCAGGGCAGAATTTTCAGGCTCAAAAATTGCAAAGCAGGCCTCTGGATTTCCATCCCTTGGCTGACCTAGTGAGCCAACGACGCCAACCCACTGGCGGTGACTCATTACTGGCACCTCATCTCCGGGGTGTGGAGCAAAGCGAATCAATTTTCCAACCGCGCTTTGATAAAAAAGTGCCTGCTCGTGCGCATGCCCTACAAAGGTATAAGACTTTCCCGAGCTTTGGGCACACTGCCAAGCGCTCATGCTATCAGTTATGTAATGCCATTCAGCAGGTTTATGTGCAGACGCATGGACATAGCACACATTTTCCTCATTAATGATAAGGGGGAGGCCTTTTAAAAACTGTACTTGCGATGGCTTTAGCTGTGATTTTGTCCACTCAATGGCGGCATTGGCACTGGCGTTCATACTTTGGCTGTAATCTTTAAAAATGGCCTCATCATGATTGCCAACTACCGCAATTGCCTTGCCCGCTTGAACAAGTTCAGCAATGCGATCTACCAAAGCAGAAGGGTCGGCGTTGTATCCCACGAGGTCGCCCAAGAAGGCCATGCGTGTGATGCCGAGTTCCTGAGCTCTTTCCATGCAGGCTTCAAAGGCCTCTAAATTACTGTGTAGGTCGGCAAATAGCCCAATACGTTCGATCATCCCTTAATAATAGGACAAAAAAGCTTTAAATGAAGGCTTAGTACGGGCTTGCCTCATTATTAGGCCGATTTTTGAAGCGCTTATGTACCCAATAATATTCAGCGGGCCTTAGGCGGATTTCTTTTTCAAAAATCTGGTTCAGACGGGCAGTATCTGCTTCAGGATTTTCGCTAGGAAAATCACTTAGGGGTTTACTGATCGAGCATAAGTAGCCACTTTCGTCAGGCTTGAGAGCGGTGATCATCATACAAACTTCAGCACCAGTAATATTAGCCAGCCTAGAGACTGCTGTGATGGTATTGGTGTCAATGCCAAAGAATGAGGTAAATATCGAGTCCTTGAGGCCTAAGTCAATATCAGGCGCAATGATGATAAAGCTACCTTTTCGAATCTCACGAATTAATGCAATTGAATTGCCTTGCCGATCAATAGAGTTACCACCAAAACGATTACGCCACTCAATAATTTTTTGATTGAAAAAAGGGCTCTTCATTCTCTGAAAAAATCCTGAAGTACGGGGCCAATTATTTCGTTTGGCAAGGGCGCTCAAAATAATGCTACCTTCAATACCAGTGAAGTGCATATTTACTAAGATCCTAGGTTTTCTAGCAGAGAGATCTACTTCCGATTTCACTTCAATCATATTGCTTAATTGATTTTCACTGCCACACCAAATAATACTTTTTTCTACTAAGCTTCTGCCAAGAAGGCGCCAGTGCTTTTTGCTTAATTGGTCAATAGCCGCATCACTTAATTCTGGGAAGCATAAATGTAAATTGGTTTTGACTACGCGATTACGCTCACCTGGAATTCGGGCAGCAAGAAAGCCCAAGCTATAGCCAATAGCGACTAGCAATCTATAAGGCAGAATCGAGAGGAGCTTTATTAAAGCTACTACAGCTGCATTAGAAAATGATTTAAGCAAGCGGTACTTTATTCAATGTCGTACCGCGTTAATGTTTTTTTGTAGCGTACCGTCATCTCCTCTATGGAGCTACTAGACATGCCAAGATCGTTAACAAGTCCGGTGTCTAAGCGATAGGTCCAGCCATGGACAGTAAGATCTTGACCGCGAGCCCAAGCATCTTGAACAATGGTGGTTTCACATACGTTAACGACTTGCTCAATCACATTGAGTTCGCAGAGGCGATCTTGGCGCTTAGGTGTTGGTAACAATTCTCCTAAATAACGCTCATGTTTTTGGTGGACATCTTTAACGTGGCGCAACCAATTATCCGCAAGCCCGATACGGCGATCACTCAGAGCAGCATGAACGCCCGCGCAACCATAATGACCAACCACTAAGATATGCTTCACTTTTAGGAGATCAATCGCAAATTGAATGACTGATAGGCAGTTGAGATCAGTATGAACCACTACATTCGCTACATTGCGATGAACGAATAGTTCGCCAGGCATAAGATCGACGATTTCATTTGCGGGTACACGACTATCAGCGCAGCCAATCCAGAGATATTCTGGGGCTTGTTGATTCACAAGCCGTTTAAAGAAATCAGCATCCTGGGTAACCATGCTTTTTGCCCATTCGCGATTATTTATAAATAGATGGTCTAAGGCGCTAGAGTTCTTCATAATCATGGTTTGAGTTTAAAGTACTTTGATAATGCCCATTTGGTTAAAGGAAACACCCACTGGAATTGTGCTTAATCTCTATTGTCAGCCTGGCGCAAAACTAACCAAGGTGGTTGGACTGCATGCTGGTTGTCTGAAGATTTCGCTACAGGCGCCAGCTATGGAAAACAAGGCTAATGAATTGCTGTTGGCCTGGCTTTCTAAGCAATTAAAGGTACCCCAAAAGCAAATCCAGTTCTTATCTGGTCAAAACAGCCGCATAAAACGACTAGAAATCTGGGGATCCATTACCCCAGAGCAGATCACCCAGATTCTAAACCCCTAGTGACTACCAAAAGATTGCCCACAAAATCCCCAAAATAAGTACCCATTTACCAATGTAATACACCGAACGCTGCTTGGCCTTAAGCTTCTTTGCTTGCGCTCTGAGGTGATAAAAATAACTAAAGAGAATATTTATAAACCCCACTTTTTCACCTGCCACATTTTGGGAGGATGTGGTGCTCATGACGTAACGACCAAACCAGCGGTTGAGTAGTTGTGCAGTCTTTGTATAAAGTGGGCGTTCTATATCGCAAAATAAGACGATACGTTGTCGGTCGGTCTCGTTGGCAGCAAAGTGAATATAGGTTTCATCAAACATTACCGGTTCACCATCTTTCCAGAAATAACGCTCACCATCAACTTCAATAAAGCATTTTGGGTCGTTTGGTGTGGCAAGGCCAATGTGGTAGCGCAAGGAGCCCGCATAAGGGTCGCGATGGCGTACAAGCGTTGCTCCAGGAGGCAGAGAGGCAAACATCGCCGCTTTGATCGAAGGTATCGATTTCAGCAGGGCTACCGTTTTTGGGCAACTAGCCTGTGCTGAAGGCATTTCTTTACCGTACCAATAGAGGTGAAAGCGCTTCCAACCTGTGCGAAAAAAAGAATTAAACCCGATATCGTTATAACCAGTGGCAGCAGTAATTGCGCCATCATCATGGAGGGAAAGTGCTTCTTGGCGAATGACCTCCCAGTTATCTTGTAAGGGCTTAAGTTCAGAAAATTGCATTACCGGAATAAATGCGCCTGCTTTCACTTTCGAAAAAATATAAAGCAGGCTGTTTATAGGGGCTAAAAGTACTTGGTAGTCAGTTAGGGAGCGCATGAATCCAAAACGAACCTTGCCGCGAAAATAGACAAACACGGCCGAGATGATGAAGATGATGAAAATAATATGGCGTATTTGCATGGGGGTTTACTAGTCTGTGTTGATACCCTATTTTAATTTGGATATAGGGAGCCCCCTATCTATTTCTAAGTTAAATAAGCTCCTATACTCAAAATGGTCAGAATAAAAGAGCCCAATTGAAGTATTCAATGGGCAAAATAGAGATTATTTTTTAGGGAAAAGGTAATGAATCAATTTATAAAGTGGCTCTTAAGCCTTGTATTTATTGGGATTGCAGGCATAGTAGCCTATACCTGGGCTATGTTGAATTGGAGTTATGGCAGTGGTGAGCGTGCTGGCTATGTTCAAAAATTCTCGAATCGTGGCTATGTCTGCAAGACATGGGAGGGAGAGTTGGCGATGGTCTCAATGCCAGGAACAATGTCTGAAAAATTCCTCTTTACGGTGCGTGAAGATGCTGTGGCGCAAAAAATTAATGCAAATTTAGGCAAAAAAGTCGCTTTAAAGTATGAGCAGCACATTGGCTTGCCAACAACGTGTTTTGGCGATACAGAGTATTTTGTATCTGACATTACTGTTTTGGATGAATAAACAGTAGAAATAAAAAATATTGTTTTTAAAGCATTTATTTTTATAATTTTTTGTGGTTAAAATAATGTAAGCGCACTGGGCGCTGACATCAATATCAATAAGGAGCTTCACTTGAACAAAGCAGAACTAATCGCAGCGATTGCTGACGACGCTGAGATCTCTAAAGCCAAAGCTGAATTTGCATTGAATTCTGCTATTGGAAACATCATTAAAGCTGTTACTAAAGGTGATTCAGTACAACTGATCGGCTTTGGTACTTTTTCATCTGGTAAGCGTGCTGCACGTATGGGTCGCAATCCAAAAACTGGTGAGCCACTCAAAATCGCTGCTGCTAAAACTGTTAAGTTTTCTGCTGGTAAAGCATTTAAAGATTCAGTTAACAAGCGTAAGAAGTAATTCTTACTTATTGATGAAAAAGCCCGGCATGCCGGGCTTTTTTGTTGCTGTTGACCCATCCTAAAATAGGTTGACACTTTTTAATACATAAAAAGGAGTGTCATATGGGTATTGGAGTTAAGCGTAGTCAGTCCGACTACACCATGGCCTTTAAATTGTCCGTGGTTGAGCAAGTAGAAAAAGGAGAATTA
>CAIMXN010000162.1 GCA_903845455.1 uncultured beta proteobacterium
CAGATGCACTATTACAGTAAATCATCCACTCAGCCACGATGGTATCCAAGATAGAGCCACGTAGTCGCGGCACAATTTCAACCCGCTCGACACCTGCAACCTCATGAATTTGAAAATGAAAATCCCTCGCCAAGGCATTGGGATCGATCACTCCCAATTGCTCAGCGCGCAAACCATTAGCAATGCGTTTTTCTTGACGCTGGGCATGGAGATGTTTTGCAGCACCCCATAAGATTGCCAATTCTTTACGATAGGGGTAGTTGCTACCCTCATCCAACAAGCTTGCTTCACTAACTTGATCTTCCAAGTTCTCAAGGCGCAAGTTAGCGGCAATCGGTAGCAACTCAGCCAACATTTGCAGTGAGCCATCAATAACATGACCTTCAGCATCAATGTCTACATAGATTGATAAGGCAGGACGAGAAGTGCCCTCATCCAATGAAAATTGTGTAATGACCGAATTAGGCAACATCGTGATCTTATTGCCAGGGAAATATACCGTAGACATGCGATTGCGTGCCAGCTGATCTAAAGGGTCATCCCGACTAATGACTAAGCCGGGAGCTGCAATATGAATACCAATGCGATAAGCTCCCTCAGAAAGCACTGTCACTGATAAAGCGTCATCAATTTCTGTTGTGCCTGAATCATCAATAGAAAATGCACTCACTTGAGCCAATGGCAATTCTGCAAGCGCAGTAGTGTAAGTAGATGAGTCAACCATATGCGCTTCATTGTGAGCAGAGCCGCTAGGGAAATGCGCCTTGAGGAACATGCCTTGGTGATAATCTAATGGTGAATCAATTGCTTTGCAGCGGATCATCAACTGAGCTGGGGATTCTCCAGTTTTGGTACACGCCCCAATGAAAGCTTTATAAGCAGAAGTATTTTTATCCGGGGAGAACAGCAATGTATTCGCCTGCGACTTAAGGGCCACAGGGAATGTGCCTGCAACGAGTTCTTCTTGCCAAACAGATTGTTGCTCTAGTTCATTTTGCTTACGCTCTAGGGCAGCTAAACCGGCTTGCAATTGTTCTAAGGGCGCTCTCTGAAAACGGCCACGTCCTTTACGTCGAAAAAAGACTGGCGCACTTTGTAGCGCAATTGCTAGCGATACTTGCTGAGTAATGCTTGCCTGATCTCCAAAATATTCCATTGATACGTCCATCAGACCAAACTCTGCTTCTGGAGCGCAGTCCCAAAGGAACTGCAAATCAATTTCTTTCGATAGGGTCAAGGCTTCATCCATGACAGCCTGAGCCTCAGGCTTCTCAAAACGCAACCAAACTTCTTTGGCTTTTAGTTTGATCTTTTTTCCAGACAGGCTGGTTGCCTGCCATGACTCCGCATCCCCTGCACCTGAAGCAGACTGGACCGTGGCAATCTTAATGTCACCACCTTCCTCATATAAAAGATGCATGCTTACAGTGAAATTCCGCCGCTGGCCTCAAGTGCTACACCATTCACATAGCTTGCTTCATCACTCGCTAAAAACAAATATACATTTGCCATCTCTTCTGGTGTGCCTAGACGACCAAGCCAACTGCGTCTTTCAATATCCTGAAGAATGTTTTCTGGCATCGCCTTTACCATTTCAGTGGCAATAAAACCGGGGCACACTGCATTGACCCGAATACCTTTAGCGCCAAGTTCTCGAGCCCAAGTTTTAGTAAACCCAATCACACCAAATTTACTTGCAGAATAATTTGTTTGGCCAAAATTTCCATAAAGACCAACCACACTAGAGGCATTCACAATAGCTCCAGAGCCTGCTTCGAGCATATGAGGGACAACGATCTGCGTGCAATTGAAAACACCTTTGAGATTAATATCAATCACTGCATCAAATTGCGCCTCAGTCATTTTGACTAAACGTGCATCCTGGGTAATACCTGCGTTATTCACCAAAATATCAATACGGCCATGTTGCTGCATGATCTGATCTACCACCCCTTGAATGCTAGCCCGATCAGTGACATTCATGACGTGTGCCTCGGCACCTGGAATTTGCGCAGCTGCAATCTTGACAGCATCAGGATTGAGGTCAGCAATCATCACCTTCGCGCCCTCTTGTGCAAAGCGTTGTGCAGTTGCAAATCCAATTCCTTTGGCGGC
>CAIMXN010000163.1 GCA_903845455.1 uncultured beta proteobacterium
GGGTGACCCTGCATGAGCTTAAGCGGTATGACGAGGCTATTGCTCACTACGATAAAGCACTCAGTCTGAAGCCTGAATACCATGATGCATCTTGGAACAAAAGTCTTTGTCTCCTCTTGCAAGGGGATTTTGAAAACGGTTTGCAACTTTATGAAAGTAGATGGACTTCAGAGAAAGTGAGTGAAATTGTAGGCAAACGTTTCTTTGACGGGCCCGCTTGGCTTGGGGCTGAATCGCTTCAGGATAAAACTATTTTGCTTTATGGGGAGCAAGGGCTTGGCGACTTCATTCAGTTTTGTAGATATGTCAAATTAGTTGCAGATTTAGGCGCCAATGTGATTTTGGAGGTTCCTGAGGCACTTACTGGTTTGATGAAGGGTTTAGACGGTATTTCACAATTAGTTATTAAAGGTGAAGCATTGCCATTCTTTGATTATCAATGTCCACTCTTAAGTCTTCCGTTGGTATTCAAAACCAATCTAGATACCATTCCGAATCCGAGTAGATATATCAACCTTAATAACTACCCCAATAAAATCATGGAATGGAAAGCAGGACTGGGCTCAAAGTTAAAGCCACGAGTTGGTTTGGTTTGGAGTGGAAATCCACATCATAAAAATGACCATAACCGCAGCATATTATTGAGGGATATTCTTCCATTCCTTCCTAATCAATTTGAATATGTGAGCCTGCAAAAAGAAGTTCGAGAGGTTGATAAATTAACGCTTGACTCAAATCCTCACATTCTAAATTTTGCTGGCCATTTAAATGATTTTCTTGATACCGCTGCATTAATTGATAACTTAGATTTAGTCATTAGCGTTGATACAAGCGTTGCACATCTAAGTGCGGCCTTGGGTAAAGAGACTTGGGTTCTTTTGTCTCATGTCCCTGATTGGCGTTGGTTATTGGATAGGGAGGATAGCCCATGGTACCCATCTATGAAGCTTTATAGACAAACCTCCATTGGTAATTGGGATAGCGTATTGGATAGGGTGAAATCAGATTTAAGTAGTAACTAGAATTTTCAGTATGCACATCCTTTGCCGCTTAGCTTGGTTATTTGCTTAACTGTGTTTTGATTATTGCTAGGGCTAATTGTTCTTGGTCTGTTAGGTCTAACTTTGTATACCTCGAAGGGGGTCGGCCTCGGGTCTTAGGTTTTATAGGATAGGTCGCAGTGATTACCAAGGTCGGTCAAGTTACTAAACATTAGGCTTTTGCGTTTCGCTCGGCTTTCGCCAAGAAGTTTACTTAAGCGGGTTTTTAGTTTCGTACGATGGTCTGCTTTGGGTCGAGTTGCGACTGCGGGGCTTAGTTGGGGTGAGGGGCAGTTCAACATCTGATAACGGCCATAGACAGATTTAGGTAAATAGGCTGAGGCCAAACGAGCCCTTCGCGACCATTCGTTCTAAGCAACAAGATTTCAAAGCGCTTCAAAACTCCTCATAGCCAGCCTCTTTTTGGCTGCGTACAGCGAGGATAAAAACGGTATCGACTTCAACAATATAACGGTACAAAGCTATATAGCCATGTGAGCGATGTCCGATTATTAATTCACGTTTGTTGTTATTCGTGGGACGACCAATCATGGGGTTGTGCTCAAGTACATTAATTGCCTCGATAATCTCCCTAATGCGCAAGCTTGGATTTTCAACCTGATATTGAGCAAGGTGGTCAAGGATACGCTCAAAATCATCGCCAACTTTGGGTGCCAACTCAATGTGTGACATCTTCAGCGTGCTAGTTTTCGGGCTACAGGGCGTTTTACTTTTTTGTTAACAAGTCGATCTTCAAGGTATCCGCGCATTTCCTGCCACGGAATTGTTTTTCCAGTGGCAGCAATATGGGCATAACGATCCTCTGCAACGGTATCAAAATTTGCGCGCAGACCATCTTGCTCCGTCTTTTTTGCAATAGCCTCAAGAATGAAGCTGTGCGTAGTTGTGCCAGCACGTTTGGCAGCTGCTGCAACGCGCGCTTTAAGTTCTTCCGGTAAACGTATGGTTGTTGTTGACATGGTCGTTTCCAATAATTATGGGAATAGGTTTACTGTAGCACATAAGTGCTACAGTAAACCATCTCTATTTTTTAGGGACAATTTTCCAAGGTGGGCATGGTCATGGGCATATTAGACTGCTACACCCTAAAGCTATCCGATATGTTTGGAGAAATGAAAAAATCAATTGGAGTTTGATCGTCAACATCCGCCAATTGGATTTGCAAATAGTTTGCTCAAAATCTGTACTATTGAAAATATATTCACCCAATTAAAACAAGGGGTTAAGCGAGCTGCGCACTCCAATCAGTAGCACAAATCGCGTACTCTAATTCATTGAAATATATATGATTTATAGCACTCCGACGTATGGGCTACGAACCAAGGGGTCATGGGTTCAATTCCTGCCAGCCGCACCAACTATCAGGGCCTCCAGTCAGGGGCCCTTACCTTTTGTACCCTCAGCACTGGCTTTCGACCTTTTCTGATATCTAAATAAATCATCGTTTTAGGCTTTTTATGATCTATTGGCTCTGATTTAGGACTCGAAGATTGTCTATATAGTTGAGGTCTATATGTCAAAAATCACAGCTTCTCAGTCCCTATCCCGCTATCGAGTCTTGGATTTAACGCGAGTTCGATCGGGTCCTGTTTGTGCACGCCATTTGGCTGATTTTGGGGCTGATGTCATTAAGATCGAAAATCCAGGCCCTGAAGACTATGCCGGACCCAGAGAGGGTCCTGATTTTCAGAATCTCCATCGCAATAAGCGCTCGATTACCCTCAATCTAAAGTCTACGCAGGGCAAGGCTATTTTTGATAAGTTAGTGCAAACGGCCGATGTAGTGCTGGAGAACTATCGCCCTGATGTGAAGTATCGCTTAGGCGTTGACTATGAGTCACTTCAAAAACTGAATCCCAAAATAATATTAGCGAGCATTTCTGGTTTTGGGCAAGATGGTCCTTATGTCAATCGCCCCGGCTTTGATCAAATTGCCCAAGGACTTTCTGGTTTGATGTCAGTGACTGGACGCCCAGGTGATGGCCCAATGCGCGTTGGTAGTGCTGTTACCGACGTTACTGCTGGACTCTTGGCAGCAATGGGTGTGATGACAGCATTGTTAGAACGTGAGACCAGTGGGCAAGGACAATGGGTGCAAGCGAACTTATTACAAGCGGGCCTGACTTTGCTAGATTTTCAGGCGGCCCGTTACACCATGAAGGGCGAAGTTGCCCAGCAGGTTGGTAATGATCACCCGACTTTTATGCCGACTTCAGCGTATCAGGCTAGTGATGGGTATATCAATATTGCTGCTACTGGTCTGGGAGTTTGGGAAAAATTTGCTGCTGCGATTGGTCGCGATGACTTATTAGCGGATGAACAATTCAAAATAGGCAAAGGCAGATCTGAAGGTCGGGTCAGGTTAAATCAAGAATTAAGCAAAACCTTAATACAAAAAACCAGTGCTCAATGGGTTGCGATTCTCTTGGCGGCAGGTGTGCCTTGTGGACCTATTTATGGCATTGATCAAGTCTTTGCTGACCCGCAAGTACAACACCTTGGTGCAATCGGTAAAGTAACGCATCCTGAGTTAGGGGAATTGTCCTTATTAAATCAATCCATTACGCTCTCTAGAACTCCCGCCACGATGACTGCAAGTAGTCCTCTAAAAGGTCAACACACTACAGAGGTACTGCGTGAAATTGGATACAGTGATAAAGAGATTGAAGTATTTTCAAATAGTCACGTGATTGAATAAGAAAGTAAATATGGCCAGAATCATTACTCAAAAAAATGGTGCTGTAGGCATCATCACCATTTCTAATCCTGAAAAAATGAATGCGATGACCTTAGAGATGTGGTCGGCTATTCCTAAGGCCATTCAAGACTTTGATGGGGATACAGA
>CAIMXN010000164.1 GCA_903845455.1 uncultured beta proteobacterium
AATGTCGGTTTACCCGACAAAATAGACATCCGACTATCCAGCCGCCTGCAGATGCCAGGCAATAACCACCCAATTCCACTCCGAGCCACAGATCTCGGTGCCTATGCCACACCTAATTTCAACACCTTAAAGTCATTGTCTAAGCTATTGATTTATATCATTTTTTCAGCTTCTAAGGCGTAGGTCGCACGTTCGAATCGTGCTGGGCAGACCAAATTCCCCTAACTATTTTTTCCCATAAGCCGCATCATGGTCTGGCTCTATCAATAAGACCCTTAAAAAGTGATTTTCTCTAAAGCCAATTCCTCGAATCGATTTGCTTACTCGAAACGAGTAGAGCGCTTCAATACCCTTAGGGGCTGCAATGCTGTGAATCTTTTCCCATTTCAAACCCTTGTCTCTATAGACCTGGTTCCAAGTTAGCTGTTTGAGCTTTTCAAAAGTAGTAAATGCCTTTTCTTGCTCAGCTAGCTCTAAATCGCCCCAGGCAGATTGAAAAAAAGGGCTATTAAGATCAAGTTCGACTAATGGCTCAGGCTTTACGTTTCGTGCCATGCGCTTTAGCCATTTTTAATTTAAAAAGGTCGCTTGCTTTAGCTGGTGTTTTTTGTGCCCAAGCTAAAGCAGCAGTTAAATCTTTTTTAAGGGCTGGCGCATGCATCCACTTTTCATTATCTGGAATGACAGTGGCGGTGCGAATCATCCAAACTCCAGGCTCTGGGTTTTCAACTAGAACCTGACGTCCTGCGTATTCCTTTCCAAGCGAGATTTGCCCACTCGATCCAATGGATTTAATAACTTGGCGATCTATGACTGCGCCCATAACATTCTCCTATATTCATGCTGCATGATAGCATGAATGCATGATTTTTATCAAATGATGTTTATTTCGGGCGCTATAGACCTTAATCGTATTGCACAATTTATTACACAGTGCCATTTTCATGCTATAAGTCATTGAAATACATAGACTTTCCAGCAGCTACGAATTCTTCTAAGGCCTAGGTCGCACGTTCGAATCGTGCTGGGCAGACCAAAAAACTCAACTTGTATCCCTGTTGGCAGTATATCTGTTGCTCAGGTACCTATTTTTTAGCATAATTGCATATTATGAATACAGCCATCATTGACCCAGCGACTCAAAATGCAGCCCATGCATTTATGGAAAAAATCGTACGTCAATATGATGTTAGTAAGGTTTTTTTGTTTGGTAGTCGAGCTCGCAATACACACCAAAGCGAGAGTGATGCTGATATTGCTATTCTATTGCGAGGCAAGGTTGGTCGTTTTATGGCTACTAAGTTTGCCATGGATGATTTGGCCTATGACGTTCTTCTAGATTCTGGCATTCGGATTCAACCGCTACCCATTTGGCAGGATGAGTGGGATCACCCAGAAAATTACTCCAATCCCAGTCTTTTGAGGAATATTCAAAATGAAGGCATTGTTCTTTGAAATCAAAAGAACTTTTTACTAAGGCTAAAACTGCAGCAACTTCCGCTCGAATTTTGTTAAATGCTGGGGATGTTGATGGTGCTTGTAACCGTGCTTATTATGCGATGTTTGATGCTGCTAGGGCAGCCCTTGTGGCATCAGGGGCAGATGATTCAATAGTCAATACAAAAACCCACAGTGGCCTTATTTCAAAATTCAGTCTTGAGCTTGTTAAATCTGGTAGAGTTTCCGTGGAGCTTGGTAAGTCCCTGAACAAGGTTGAAGATCTTCGTTTGATGGCGGACTACAAAGGTGATGCCGTATTAGAAGAAGATGCCACTTGGGCGGTCAATCAGGCAGAAATATTTGTTAATGCTTTATTCACTACTTTTAGCTAAGGCGTAGGCCGCACGTTCGAATCGTGCTGGGCAGACCAAAGGCCCGACTGGTCGATGAGATCCAACCAACAAACCTACTTCTAGGGTGGTCTATTGATCAAGTTTGCTAGGTGCCGGCCTTTCATCAATGACTCTTAATTGAAGTGGTATTCAATATCAAGGTAGTTCAACTTCAATCACTGGGAAAAAATGAGCACAATTATAAAAAATTAGGGTAACTCCTATATGCTAAAGGTGCTTATATAAAAAAAGTCTATAACATGAGGTTTGATAAAGTTAATACATTCACGTATTTAAAGGAGAGCTACCAATGAAATCATTTAAATTATTATTCGCTTTTATTTTTCTTTTTCCAGTTTTTGTATATGCTCAAGCACCAAACAATGCCCCTGTAAAAACGCCTAGCTTTAAATCTATCGATAAAGACAATAATGGCAAAATTACCAAAGAAGAGGCGAAGGCCGCCGGAGTATCCGATGCTAATTTTAAAAAAGCTGATAAAAATAACGATGGCACCATTGATGCAAAAGAGTGGGCTTTAGTTTTTCCAGGCGGAGCTTAATTAAGCTAAAAAATATTGTTGCTTAAAGACTCATATTCCTGATGAGTTAGAGAGACTCTATATAAAGGTTTATCGCAATGTAGTTTTTGTTGCAGAGTATGCTGTCCATTTAATTAAAGATGGACAGCATTTTTTCATTAATATGGCTTGCGAGAGCCCACAAACCTTAGTTCGCACCCTAGAAAATCTTCAAAGTTCCAACTTCAGTCATGATGGGGATAAAGTTACCCTTAGAAAAAATGCAGTTAGTACAGCGGTAATCGAGCAATAACGAAATTTTCTAAGGCATACGTCGCATGTTTGAATCGTGCTGGGCAGACCAAAATTTCACTATTTAATGTTGTCTCAGGCTTATCTATTGGCTCGATTGTGGCTAATCATTACTTGAGCTTTGGGACGTGGATATCACCTTGGATAGGGCATTGGTTGATCCGGTGATAATTTTTTTAGGTCAGAAACCAGAGGAGTAATGATTAAGGTTTAATGGGGTTAATTTGTAGTTAATCATAAAAGATTCTTACTGGACTATGAAAAATTCTTATCTACTGATTGCATTATGTTCGATGTGTTTTTATGGGTTAGGTGACGTTATTTTTAAAATAGCAGCTCGCAAAGGCCTGCCGTCACATCAGTTTTTACTGATGCAGACAATCTTTTTTCTTCCAAGTGCTTTGGTTTTAGGGCTAGCATCATCATCAATTCATTTTGGTATCCCATTTTTGTTTGGGATGTGCGCTGGAGTTACACTTTATTTTGCATTACTTTATTTTGCAATCAGTTTAAGTACTGGGGATGTGAGTGTTGTAGCTCCGGTTTTCAGGAGCAGCTTTATTTTATCGGCAACCCTTGCGATTATTTTTTTAAATGAACCTCTTACTCTTTATAAAGTTTTGGCATTTTTATTGTTAGTAATTGCTGCATTTTTACTGTTGAGTAATTTCAATTCTCAGATGATCCATATAGCGCAAAATACTCATACAAAAAAAACGATTCTTACCCTTGCCATTGCTACAGTACTTCTCGGCATTACAGGTTTTATTTATAAATTAGGTGCAGTCGCTGGTGGTAATTCAATATCCATCTTGATTGGTCAAGCTGTGATTTTCTTTCCACTGGCATTCATATCTTGCTACCATAAAGAGAAAAAAATTATTTTTGTATGGAAATATCTTTATTTAGGTTTTTCGGCAGCACTCTTTTTATTTTTAGGGCTCTATTTTTTGCTTGAAGCCTTAAAGTATGGGCCGGCAAGTACCATCGTGCCTATCTCACAAATGAGTTTTGTAGTAACTACTATTGTGGGGATTTTTATTTTCAAAGAAAAAATCTTATGGCAGAAAATTTTAGGATTGGCCTGCTCTATAGGGGCCATTATTCTTTTAGCTAAATAACCGTTACTGATCTGACCATCTGTCGATGCCATGATTTAGCGTATTTTGAAGGCTTCTAAGGCGTAGGTCGTAGGTTTGAATCGTGCTGGGCAGACTAAAACCTCGAGGGTCCGTACCGGACACTAAATCTAGGAGTTGATTTAGGCGACGCTGGTATGAGATGTATTAATAAATTAATAGCAAATGATTATTTTGAAAGCATAACCCAGACCTTTCTTTCCTTTTAGCATCCTCACGCCCATTGATTTTTCCTAAGACTTCCAGGGTTGTAAGAAGTACCGTTGGCATTCTTCCGGTTTTCTGTTCCGTATAGCTAGCCTCTAGTGTTGACAATATGGTCATAAATTTGCCATATATAGTCGTTAAAGTAGGGGAGAAGTTACGGCATTTTATCGCCGCTTATAAATACATAATCCCCTTTTAGCTAGGAGCTATCTTGAAGAAATTCTCAATTGCCATATTTTTTAGCGCATTCAGTTTGATTGCTACCTTCTCTGTCTATGCACAAGCACCGGTAAAAATGTTGCCATTAGTAGCTGAGGTTGAAGTCAGAACAGCATTTGTACTGGATGTAGATTTACAAAATCGCACCATTGAATTAAAAGATACTAGCGGCAATCTTCTTCAAATGAAGGTTTCCAAACAAGTAAATGATTTGGATAAAGTAAAAAAGGGTGATGTATTTGTAGTGGAGAGTGCTCAGGCGATTGCTGTTGGTTTAGTAGTTGCCCCAAAGGGACAAAAGCCTGGTGTATCCAGCGTAGGTTCTGTAACAATTTCTGCTAAAGGTTCCGCTAAACCATTTGAAGAAATGACTGAAACTACTTTTGCAACTATAAAAATTGACACCATCGATTCGAAAAAACGTATTGTGACCTTCACATGGCCAAGCACTGAGAAGCAAAGAGTTAAAGTGGATAAAAGCGTTCTTGGTCTTGAGAAGTTCAAGGCTGGCGATGATGTGATGATTGAGTTTGTGGACGATATGATCATAACTTTTACTACCCCAGCAAAGGGTAAAAAGTAATTAGCAAGATCAAGCCACGAAGTTAGGCGTAGGTCGCACGTTGGAGTCGTGCTGGGCAGACTAAAACCTCGATACATTGAGGTTTTTTGATGCCTAGTTACCCATCGTCTTAACTACTCTTACCATTCGATCGCCATCTTCCTTAGCAAACTTTTTAAATTCATTGGTATCACGGTAGTCAAAAATCATCCCCCTTTGTTCCATGGCGGTTTCGATTTGTCCGGATTGCACAGCTTCTTTAACAGCCTTATTTAAGGTGTCAATGATGGCTTGTGGTGTACCAACTGGAACGAATAAACCATTCCAGATATTAAATTCGGCGTTGTATCCAGCTTCGCGGTAAGAAGGTACATTAGGTAGTAGCTTGATGCGCTTAGGGCCTGATACTGCAATTGGCCGTACTTTGCCGGATTCAATCTGTGGGATGGCAACAGAAGGGATGGCAGTAGTCATATCAACCTGCCCACCTAATAACGCGAGCATAGACGGTCCGCCACCACCAAAAGGAACTTGTAAAAATTTTGCGTCAGCAGCGTGCGCAAGCATTTCAACTGAAAGGTGAATGGGGCCAAAGTTACCAGATGAAGAGTAGGTTAAGCCATTGGGTTTATCTTTGGCAGCCTTCATCAGTTCATTTAAATTTTTCCACGGCGCATCAGTTTGTACCAGCATCACCATAGGATCATTCGAAATCATGGCAATTGGTATCAGTTGATTGACTTCGTATAGTGATGTCTTACCTTGAGCGCGCTCTGCATCTGGAGATACCATGATGGAAGAGAGTCCCATCAGCAAGGTATAGCCATCTGGTTTTGCTTTGGCTACGAAAGAATTACCTACCTGACCACCAACACCAGGCTTAAAGTTCACGACCACCGGCTGCTTGAGAATTTTAGTCAGAGCATCAGCTAGAATCCGTGCATTAGCATCTGAAGATCCTCCAGGAGGATTGGGCACAATTAAGGTAATAGGTCTATTAGGATAGGGATCCTCTGCAAATACATTTGATATGCATAAAACAAGAAGTAAAAAAGCGGGGATAAGAATTTTATTAAAAATGATGGTCTCCTACATTTATTGGGTTAATTCTATTTTTGAAAAACTATTACTCATCATCTTAATATAGTTTTTTTTAAAGTTTGCAATATATTTAAGCTGCCCAATTCAAAAATTCTCTAGTCTTTATAGCTATTTATAGCTTTATGATTCAAATTGAGGGCCTAATGTATATTGGTTGGACCTTAACCTGTTTATGAGAGTTGATATGGCAATTTATCCGGAGATTATGGGTCGTGCAGTGGTGATTACTGGTGCTGCCGCGGGTATAGGAGAGGCAGCTGCCATTGCGTTTTACAAACAAGGCGCCCATGTCTTTCTTTTGGATATTGACCAGAAAAAAATTGGGGATATCGCCGCCAAATTAGGCGATAGGGCACATGCAATACCTTTAGACATCACTGATCCCGAGGCTGTTTTGTCTGCCTTTGCAGCCGTGGATCAAGTCGGTTGCGGCCTTGATGTTTTTATCAATTGTGCTGGCGGTTATAAAAAACTCCTCACGGTAGAAAAAATGGACTTAGAAGAATGGGATAAAACTATTTCACTAAACCTTAGGGCCACCTTTCTATGTTGCCAGGCGGCCATTCCTAGGTTAAAAAAATCCACAGCAGGTCGCATTATTAATGTGACTTCAATCTCTGGGAGAACGGTGCATGCAGCATCTTCTCCAGCGTACGGAGCCGCTAAAGCAGGCGTTACCCAATTAACACGATTTTTAGCTTATGAGCTCGGACCCTTCGGTATCACCGCTAATACCATTGCGCCTCTGACAACCTTAACGCCCAGAGTCGCCGCCCTAAGGTCGGCAGAAGATATTGAGCGAATTGCAGCACAAGTGCCGCTGGGCAGATTGGCTTTAGTAGATGATCATGTTTCAGCGATGCTGTATTTAGCTTCTGATGGAGCAGCTTTTGTTACAGGTGTGGCATTAGATACCAACGGTGGCAGGGTCATGATGTAGTACCTATTTATTCAGAATTTTAGGAGACTGGTGTGCGAATTTCTAAGATGGTCAGAGCATTGATTGGTGTGTGCTTGTTAATGGGGGCTTCTCAGCAATTGTTTGCCCAAACCTGGCCAAGTAGACCGATTACTTTTATTACGCCATTAGCCGTTGGCAGCGCTTCAGATGTAGCGCTGCGGATTGTGTCGGAGCAAATTGGAGCTAGCTTGGGTCAGTCTATTCTGATTGATAACCAAACAGGGGCATCAGGCGCAATTGGAGCAGAAAAAGTAGCAAATGCAGCGCCAGACGGCTCGATTTTCTGCGGATGTAACAACGCCATTCTGGGAGTCCTTCCTCAATTGAGAAAAGTGCCATACAACTCATTAAAAAGCTTTAAACCTATTGGGATGGTTGCAGTTCTGCCAACCGTTCTAGTCGTTAACGCAGACTCACCATTTAAATCAGTAAAAGAGCTCATTGAATACGCAAAAGCAAATCCTGGAAAAGTTGAGTACGCATCTGGCGGAGTAGGTAGTCCTCAGCATATTGCAATGGCCATGTTTGAATCTATGGCGGGCGTCAAGTTCACCCATGTCCCTTACAAGGGGGCGAGCCAAGCCGCCGTTGGAGTAGCAGGCGGAGAGATTCCAATCATGTTTAACGCCATCGGTACGGTGCTGCCTTTGATTAAGTCAGGAAAGTTGCGTCCAATTGCAGTAGCTGGATCACAGAGAACACAAGTCATGCCAGATATCCCTACAGTCAGTGAATCAGGCGTGACAGGTTATAGCTATGCATCGTGGGTTGGCGTTATAGGACCTGCTGGAATTTCTGATGAGATTGTTAACAAACTCTCAGGAACCATTCTGAAAACACTTTCTTCACCAGACATTGTGAAGCGCTTAAATGACAACGGTATTGATCCATTTCCAATGGGCTCTGCTCAAATGAGTACTTTTATTGCTGCAGATTACCAGCGCATGGGTAAGTTAATTAAAGATGCAGGTATTCATGGCGAATAATCAAAAGGCCCAATGGCGGGGGCGTCAACTTCACTACCAGCCAGAAAAAAGTCATGTACATCCATTCTTGGTGGGCTTGTGGGATGCCGTTAAAGAGGAGACCGATGGCGCGGTGGATATTGAGGTCTTGGCTGATAACGATGGATTAAAGCTATCTCATTTAGAGATCGTGGATCAAGTGACTCGCGGAGAAATAGAATTTTATGCCTTGATGGGTAGCATCATGGGACCCTTAGTTCCTGCGATGAATATACAAAGCCTGCCATTCATCTACAGAAATAACGATGACGTCTATGGTTCTATGGATGGCGCATTAGGGGATTTTCTTAGAAAAGAATTGCGCACCAAGGGTATCTATTTATTGCCCTGGGGTTTGATGGAGAATGGCTTTCGTCACATAGTGACAAACAATCGCCCAATTCATACAGCGGCAGATTTAGAAGGTTTATCTATTCGGATTCCGGAAGGTGCAGTTTTTGAAGACACATTTAAAGCCTTTGGGGCAGTACCTATTCAGCTATTTGTACTGGAGCTTTACGAAGCGCTGCGAGTTGGTAAGTTACACGCTCAAGAAAATCCATTAGCGATTATTGAGTCGCTCAAGCTTCATGAAGTCACAAAGTACATTTCCATGACATCGCATATGTGGTCTGGATTTAATATTATTGGCAGCCTCAGTTTTTGGGAGACTTTGCCTGAGCATTTCCAACAAATCATTCTTAAAAATGTGAAGAAATTTGTTCACATGCAACGGCAACACACTATCCAACTCAATAGTTCCTTGTCTGAGTCGCTACAAGGCAAGGGAATGGTGATTAATGTTGCTGACACTTCTAGTTTCCAAGCCCATTTAGGTAAGAGTTTTTATCAAAAATGGAAAAATGAAGTTGGTAAGCAAGCTTGGGAATTACTAGAAGGACAAGTCGGCAAGCTGACCTAAGCCTTAAGCTGCCAAAGTATCAGCGTTTTAATTTGCTGCAATCTTTCTAAGTAGATCATTTGCTAAATGGCTTGGGCACAGCCGATGTATCCATCTAGCTTAGTTTTAGAAATAGTTTTTTGGACAGTAGATG
>CAIMXN010000165.1 GCA_903845455.1 uncultured beta proteobacterium
GAAAATCCAGAATCAACCCGAACACCATCAATTAATACCAAGCTTTGTGCACTTGAGGTACCCCTCAAAAATACGCTGGAGAGTGCGCCCCCACTTCCACCATTGCCATTAGCGATTTCTACGCCACGCTGTCTCTGGAGTAACTCAACCAAGCTTGTTTGTCCTGCCTGCTGAATTTCTTCGGGACCAATGTAGTCGTAATCTGCCAGTACGTTATTACCTAAAGTAGGAGCGCGATTGGCTGTAACAATTACTGGATCCATCGGGTTTGGTGCAGCTGCTACCAAAATACTAGAATTATTTTGTGCAAATACTGCTGTGCTGAGGGTTATTGCGACGCCGCAAAGTAGGGCGCTTACTGCTTTGTTGTTGAACTGCTGTTTCATGATGCACTTTCTGCCTTCGAATCACCTAGCTAACTTCCCCGTAAGCTGGGTCGAACAGAATTTCACTCTACAGAGTTCGAGCGTCAATTGGGCATCCTTGCCAGGTGGCATGGGATGCTTCGTCGGCGCGCGAAGATCCCCGTCCGCAAAATTCCACCTGTCTTGGCCGGTATCCGGGCTAGTAAATATCAGAATCTGGCCTTCCCATGCAATTGACATGCACAGTGGCTTTTTCAGATTCCTGACACCCCTTGTTTTTCAATTTGGAGCGTATTTACCTACCGTTGCGGGGGCAGCACACGTTTAGTGTTTCCCGTTTAACTTTATTGCACTGCAATAAAGCACCACGACCTCTGCATTCTAGCCTAAGCATGAAGCTTAAAACCTGATTTAGATCATAAAAAGCCTACAATAGATCCTCTAGGATTAAGAGTTCATGACAGCATTAGACAAACACCTCGAAAAAAACCTGATTCGCTTACAGCTGAGCCAAAACTCAGTGTTAAAAAGCTTGGATCAGGACAGCATGACTGATTTAGAGCGTCATTTGGAGATTTCGGACCTCAAAAAAGGCGATATTTTGCTTCATCAAGGGGACCATCAAATGGAGCAGTACTTTGTTTTGGATGGCATCCTGAAGCGGATTGTGTCGAGTGCTGACGCGAAAGAGATGATTTTGCGTTTTGCGATCGAAAAAGATATTGAAACGAGTTATGCAGCCTGGCGCTTAAAAACAGCCGCTCCCTACAGTATTGCCTCTGTTACTAAGGCTCGCGTGGCACGGATGCCCCTCAAGAAATGGGCTGAGTTCCTAGATCAACACAGGCCCCTTAAAGAGAGTTTTGAGTTTGAGGTCATGCGCTTGATGAGTGAAATTATGGCTCACACCATCACCTTGCATATGCTAGATGCTCCTGGCCGGGTTGAGCGTTTTCTGCGTAAATATGAAGACTTATTTGAGTTACTCCCTAAAAAGGAGTTGGCAGCTTATTTAAACCTCTCCCCAGAAACTTTGAGTCGCCTAAAAACTAAGCATAAAGAGCTCTTTATCTAAGCGCAAACCCTTGGATTTACTGGATTTCAGGGGAAATTGACCGAAGTCAATGATGAACCCAATCCCCAAGCCTAAGATTCAACTCTGCCTAAGTGAGGCGCTTCTAGCCTTGTGATGCAATCGACAACTTAAAACAACAAACTTATATGACAACAGACAACCTAAACCCACACTTAACTGACGGCTTCCATCTGGTGATTGATGCCCTGAAGGCAAATGATCTCAATACAATTTTTGGCCTTGTCGGTATTCCAATTACTGACTTATGCCGTTTGGCACAAGCAGAGGGAATGCATTTTATTGGCTTTCGTCATGAGCAAAATGCAGGTAATGCTGCAGCGATTTCTGGTTACATGACTCAAAAACCGGGTATTTGTTTAACGGTTTCTGCACCTGGTTTCTTGAATGGTTTAACAGCGCTTGCGAACGCCACTGTGAACTGCTTCCCAATGATTTTGATTAGTGGCTCTAGCGAGCGCGAAATTGTTGACTTGCAGCAGGGCGACTATGAAGAGATGGATCAGCTCAATGCAGCTAAGCCCTATTGCAAAGCAGCCTACCGTATTAATAAGGCAGAAGACATTGGCATTGGTATTGCCCGCGCCATTCGTGCTGCAGTATCTGGTCGTCCTGGTGGCGTGTATTTAGATTTACCTGCGCAGTTACTTTCACAAACGATTACTGCTGAACATGGAAAAAAATCGATCGTTCGTGTGGTGGATCCAGTCCCCCGTCAAATTCCTGCTCAAGACGCAGTTAAACGTGCCATGGATATTCTGAAAGGGGCTAAGCGTCCTTTGATCTTGCTAGGTAAAGGCGCTGCTTATGCACAAGCTGATGCGGATATCCGAGCATTGGTTGAACAGTCCGGCATTCCTTATTTGCCAATGTCAATGGCTAAAGGTTTATTGCCTGATAATCATCCACAGTCTGCATCTGCAGCTCGTTCATATGTATTGGCTGAGGCCGATGTAGTGCTCTTAATCGGCGCACGTTTGAACTGGTTGCTGGCACACGGTAAAGGTAAGACTTGGGGTAAAGAGCCTAAGAGATTTATTCAGATTGATATCTCGCCAACTGAGGTTGATAGCAACGTAGCAATTGAAGCCCCTGTGATTGGTGACATTGGTTCTTGCGTAAATGCTTTATTAGCAGATATTGCTTCGCTTCCTAAGCCAAGCGCTGAATGGATTGGCGCGATTGCAGAGCGCAAAGAAAAAAATATGAAGAAGATGGGGCTTACTCTTGATGAGGCTCCATCGCCTATGCATTTTCATAGTGCTCTGCGTGTCATCCGTGATGTCATTAAGAAAAATCCTGATGTGAACTTGGTGAACGAAGGCGCAAATACTCTCGACTATTGCCGCGCAATTGTGGACATGTATAAGCCACGTAAACGTTTTGACTCAGGTACTTGGGGCATCATGGGTATCGGCATGGGTTACGCTATTGGCGCTGCTGTTACGAGTGGCCTGCCTGTGGTTGCCGTAGAGGGCGATAGTGCTTTTGGCTTTAGTGGTATGGAAGTCGAAACTATTTGTCGCTATAAGTTACCTATTACGGTAGTGGTTTTTAATAATAATGGGGTATACCGCGGTACTGATGTGAATCCAACTGGACACCATCATGCGGCACCAACGGTTTTTGTTAAGAATGCCCGTTACGACAAAATGATTGAGGCTTTCGGTGGTAAGGGCTACCACGTGACGTCTACCGACCAATTAGAGGCAGCATTAACAGAGGCAATTGCAGCTGGTAAACCAGCCTTGATTAACGCCGTAATTGATGAAACAGCTGGTACCGAGAGTGGTCGTTTGACAAACTTGAATCCTGCTGCTGGCGCTACTAAAAAAGCATAGATTTAGTAATTCATAGAGTAATCAGTACAGTAATAGATACGTAATATTAAAGAATTACATTAAGCAATAAATTAAGGAGAAACACACATGACTAAACCATTAGACGGTATTCGCATCATCGATTTCACACACGTGCAAGCTGGTCCTGCATGTACTCAATTATTGGGTTTTTATGGCGCAGATGTAATCAAAGTGGAACGTCCAGGTTCTGGTGACGTTACTCGTAGCCAATTACGTGACATCCCAGGGGCCGATGCTTTGTATTTCACAATGCTCAACGGCAATAAACGTTCTTTAACGCTTGATACCAAGACCCAAGAGGGTAAAGAAGTATTAGAAAAGATGATTAAAGTTTCTGACGTAATGGTTGAAAACTTTGGTCCAGGTGCATTAGACCGTATGGGCTTTAGCTGGGCGCGTATTCAAGAATTGAACCCAAAAATGATTATGGCTTCCGTAAAGGGCTTTAGCGATGGCCATTCATATGAAGACTTAAAAGTATATGAAAACGTTGCACAGTGTGCTGGTGGTGCTGCTTCCACAACAGGTTTTTGGGATGGTCCTCCTACAGTTTCTGCTGCTGCTTTGGGCGATAGCAATACCGGTATGCATTTGGCAATCGGTATTTTGACTGCCTTGATGCAGCGTCAAAAAACTGGCAAAGGTCAAAAAGTTTCTTGCTCAATGCAAGATGCTGTATTGAATCTCTGCCGTGTGAAATTGCGCGATCAACAACGTTTGGACAAAATTGGTTACCTCGAAGAGTACCCACAATACCCACACGGCTCATTCACTGATGTCGTTCCACGTGGCGGTAACGCTGGTGGTGGTGGTCAGCCAGGTTGGGTTTTGAAGTGTAAGGGTTGGGAAACAGATCCAAATGCATACATCTACTTCACTATTCAAGGTCATGCATGGGAGCCAATCACAAAGGCCATTGGCAAGCCAGAGTGGGCAACGGATCCGGCCTACATGACTGCTGAAGCTCGTCAAGATAAGATTTTTGACGTGTTCGCTACGATTGAAGATTGGCTCAAAGACAAGACCAAATATGAGGCTGTAGATATCCTCCGCAAGTTTGACATTCCTTGCGCACCAGTCTTGTCAATGAAAGAATTAGCGAATTCACCAGACTTGCGTAAGAGTGGCTCGATTGTTGAAGTTGACCACAAAGTACGTGGTAAGTATTTGACTATCGGTAGCCCAATCAAGTTTTCTGATTTAGAGGTTGAAGTAACACCATCACCAGTTTTGGGTGAGCATACGGATGAGGTATTAGCAGATCTTGGCTACAGCGCTGATGATATTGCTAAGTTACACGCACTTAAGGCAGTTTAATAATTACATAGCATTTATTTTTATAAGCTTTAAGGCGCTCCTTGTGGGCGCCTTTTTTATTTCCTATTTACCCATTAAAGTCTTTAGACTAGACCCATGAAAACAAACATCAATCTCACTGAACTACTCGATTGCATTGGCGATGCGGTCATTGTGGCTGATGCCAATGAAAAGATTGTCCTTTGGAATGCAGCTGCTACACGAATTTTTGGGTACTCCGAAGCAGAGGCGCTTGGAAATACTTTGGATCTGATTGTTCCTGAGCGTCAACGTCAACGTCATACTGAGGGCTACACCAAGTCTATGGAAACTGGCACCACCCGCTATGGTAGCTCTTTGCTGAAAGTCCCAGCAAAACACAAAGATGGCCATACTTTATCGATTGCCTTTACCGTGGGCATGCTGTTTGATGAAAATCACCAAGCTACAGGGGTAGCAGCGGTGATCCGTGATGAAACCGAGCGATTTGCTGAAGAACGGGCCCTGAAGAAGCGCCTCTCTGATCTAGAAAATCCTCAACCCTAGTCCAATATAGTGAATACAAGGCTATAAATACAAGACCTTAGAGGCGAGGATGCTAAAAATCTGGTGACCTCCTACCGCCTTAATTTCTCACTGGTAAAATTGGCTTAATTCAAAATTTCAATCTTTATTAGGACTTAAAACATGGCAAAAGCATTAGAGGGGGTGAAAATCCTCGACTTTACGCATGTGCAATCTGGGCCCACCTGCACTCAGTTATTGGCTTGGTTTGGCGCAGATGTGATTAAAGTTGAAAAATCAGGTGAGGGTGATGCTACCCGGGGTCAATTGCGCGATATTCCTGATGCAGATAGTTTGTATTTCACCATGCTGAACCATAACAAGCGTTCAATTACCGTCAATACTAAAACCCAGAAAGGTAAAGAAATCCTCGAGCGCCTGATTAAAGAGTGCGATGTTTTAGTAGAGAATTTTGCTCCTGGTGCATTAGATCGTATGGGTTTTACTTGGGAGCGTATTCAAGAGTTAAACCCAATGATGATTCTGGCTTCTGTAAAAGGTTTTGGTCCTGGGCCTTATGAAGATTGCAAGGTTTATGAAAACGTCGCACAGTGTGCCGGTGGCTCTGCTTCAACAACGGGTTTTGATGATGGCCCCCCAATGGTGACTGGTGCTCAGATTGGCGATAGTGGGACTGGTCTCCATTTAGCATTAGGGATTGTGACTGCCCTTTATCAACGTACGCATTCTGGTCGTGGTCAAAAAGTCTTGGCTGCAATGCAAGATGCCGTTTTAAATCTGTGCCGTGTGAAGTTGCGTGACCAGCAACGCTTAGAGCGTAATGGCGTCATGAAGGAATATCCACAGTATCCCAATGGAAACTTTGGTGAGGCAGTACCCCGTGCTGGTAATGCCTCTGGTGGTGGTCAGCCAGGTTGGATTTTGAAGTGCAAGAACTGGGAAACTGATCCAAATTCTTATATTTACATTGTTGTCCAAGCCCCAGTTTGGGAAGCTATTTGCAAAGTCATTGGTCGTGATGATTGGATTACTGATCACAACTACGCTTCTGCAATGGCGCGCTTGCCACGTCTCATGGAAATCTTTGCTGAAATAGAAAAATGGACATCTACTTTGACGAAGTTTGAAGTCATGGATGTTTTAAATAAATACGATGTTCCTTGTGGTCCAATTCTGTCGATGAAAGAGATTTCTGAAGAGCAGTCATTGCGAGATACGGGCACTATTGTTGAAGTGGATCATCCAATTCGGGGTAAATATTTAACTGTGGGCAATCCAATCAAGATGTCTGATAGCGAAACGGTTGTGACGCGTTCACCATTGCTTGGTGAGCATACCGATGAAATTCTCAGTGAACTAGGATTTACTATTGATGAGTTGATCGCCCTACGTCACGATAAGGTGATCTAAGATGCGAGTTGCGTTGATTGGGAGTGCAGATTTTGGTAAGGCTGCTTTAGAAGCTTTTTTAGATCGTGGCGATGCAGTGGTTGCAGTATTTTGTCCTCCCGATAATCCTAAAGCAACTAAGCCCGAAGTACTAAAAGAAACCACCATTGCAAGGGGCTTAACGCCTTTACAATTTGCCTCTTTAAAAAGTCCTGAAGCAGCTCAAGCCATGATTGATAGCAAAGCTGATATTTGTGTGATGGCTTATGTATTACAGTTTGTTCCTCAAGAGCTGGTGAAGATTCCTCGTCACGGCACTATTCAGTACCACCCATCTCTATTGCCAAAATATCGTGGCCCTAGCGCGATTAACTGGGCAATTGCCTTAGGCGAGCAAAAAACTGGTCTTACGATCTTTCGTCCAAGCGATGGTTTAGATGAGGGCCCTGTGATTTTGCAAAAAGAAGTTGTGATTGGTCCTTACGACACACTTGGCACTATTTATTTTGATCACCTCTTTCCGGATGGAATTCAGGCTTTGCTTGAAGCGGCAGATCTCGTAGTAGCCAATAAGCATACCGAAATAGTACAAGATGAATCACAGGCTAATTATGAAGGCTGGTTTGATGTCAATGCCGCCCAGATTCATTGGGCTAATCATATTGGCCTGATTTATGACTTAATCCGTGCTGGTAATCCTGCGCCAGGTGCCTGGACAAAGTTTGGTGAGCAAAAGGTGCAGATCTACGATTCTCATAAACACGTCGCACAAACCTTTGGTGCTGTCAAAGGGAAGCCTGGTGAGATTACGCAGATTACATTAGATTCATTCTTTGTGAGTTGCCATGGTGGGCAGATTGAAGTGCTCAAGGCTAAGGGCGCTGCTGGAAAAGTCACTGGAGCAGAATTGGCAAAAGAATTAAACCTCGAAATTGGTCAATTCTTCGTACTGTAACTTAGGGTGTTACAGCATCAGCGGATAGACGTAAGCATACTTAGTCTCTGGACTTATGCCTTTTGCCACGCAAACCTAGTGCACTAATTTGTGCATCTATGATTTTATTTAAATTTTCCC